>JAUVDZ010000113.1 GCA_030595015.1 Candidatus Peregrinibacteria bacterium
AAAATCATAAATTGGCTTATTGAATACAACTTTAATAGACCTCATGCCTCACTGAAATATCAAAATCCACTAGCTTTTTATGACCAAAATTTTGTACAATCAAATCTTAACAGACCCTCCTCGATGTATTGGACCTATACACAGACTTGACAAAATCTCAGAAACGACGTACAATTAATTCCTTTAATTGTGCAATTATGCCTAAAAAAGCGGGAGGACAATCATGCGAGCGGCAAGATCAAATAGACGAAACCGTTGAAAGAGCGCCTTATTCTCAATTAGCTACAGCACTTGGAGCAAGAGAGGCTGATAAAACTGAATATAATAGAGTTTTAGCTGAAATTGCTGCAGAAATGGCTACAAAGGCCGAAGCAGCAGGTAAAGAAGGCATAACCCTTGCAGAATTTTTGCAAGCTGAATTACCAAAAGCGATTAAGGGTAGAATGAAGAGAATTCGCAGAGCTGTTAAGCAAACTTCAATGCTGGATGAACCTACTTTGGGTTTAACTGCAGACACTGAAATCACTAATTTTTTAGATACTTTAGGCATAGATTTAGATAATCCTGAGGATTTTAAGCATGCACAAGAGGTTTTTGCTGAGTCATTTATGCTTTTGCATGTTTTCTTTGCTAATAATACTGAGCATGGATTATCTGGAAATTTGCATAAGGGAATTTCAAGTTTATTTAAATCTAAGAAAAATGAAGATTTAGTTAGAACTTATATGGAAGTAAGTGATCAGCATAAAATAGAGCATCCACAAGCATTTCAGCCAGATATTTTAGAGAAAGAAAAACAATTATTAGAAGCAGTAAAAAGTAAAATTACAAAAGAAGATATTTTGAAATTCTTTAAATGTTCTGCAGGAGATTGCGATAATTATCCGAATTTGATTTCACATGCTTGTGCATTATTAAGAGCAGCATATGTAATTAATTATGCAAAAGCTGATCCTATGATATCAGCTTTACCATATGCTTTGGCTGAAATTGCATGTCGTAAACGAAAGCATTTTACATCTGATAGAGGTAAACAAATGTATAAAACAATGCCAGGTGTAATTGAGCTTGTCTCAACTGACGATAGATCGAAAACAAGATACAGAATCTATTTAAAGCTTTTGCATAAACCGGGAAATAGTAGTGAAAAAGTGCTTGATCATATTGGACTTAGAATTACTACAAGAAAACCTTTAGATACATTAAATTTGATTTTTAGAATGTTCATAGACCCAAAAACAGCTATGTTTCCTGGGATTTCTGTTCGTTCAGACGAGACGACTAATTTGATTATTAATGAGGAATTACTAAGTGATCCAGTTAAAGCCCGGGAGTTTGTAGAAAAAGCTTCAAAAATCACAATTAACCATGAAGAAATAACAGATATTACTGCTGAAGGTTTACCTCCTTCAAATAAGCATTCATCGCAGTTTTATAAATCAATTCATTTAATTGTTGATTTACCTGTTAAACTACCTGATGGTAGAAGAATTAATTTTCCAATTGAAATTCAGATTTTAGATATTGAATCAAGTATTATGAATGAGAGAAAAGCTAATCATGGAGAGTATGTTAAGAAACAAGATCAAGCAGTATTGGATAGATTAGTAGATAAAACTGCAGAACCTAGAAAGAAAGTAAGTAAAAAGAAGGCATCTGGAAGACCTACGACCAAAGTTAGAGCTAAGGCTAGAGTTCCAAAAAAGAAGAGAATTCCAACAAAAACTGTTCGTGCAGCTAAAAAATAGCATGTTCTATTTTCTTTCTTTGATCTCCTTCAACAAGTCTTTTAAGAACTTATCTGCTTTATGCGAGTTTTGCTCTTTGGTCTTGTAGTCGCGCACGCCCAATGATTTGCCTTCGACTTCTTTATCTCCAATTACAATCATGTATGTAATTTTTTTCATTTCAGCTTCACGGATTCTTTTACCAAGAGTGTCGTCTGCTGGCATGATTTCGGCTCGTACACCTGCTTTTAAAAACTCATCTAACTTCTCACGGGCATATTCTTCGTGCACCTCTGCAACCGGCAAAAATGCAACTTGACGAGGTGCTAACCATGCAGGGAATGCTCCTGCATAATGCTCAATTAGGAATCCAATCATTCTTTCATGAGTTGAGAGTGGCGCTCTGTGAATACAAATTGGGGTTTTTTCCTTTCCATCTTTATCAATATATTTAAGATCGAACCGCAAAGGCACTGCAAAATCTAATTGATTAGTAGATAAAGTGAATTCACGTCCGATTACGCTCCAAACCTGAACATCGATTTTAGGACCATAAAAAGCAGCTTCATCTTCAGCTTCCACAAAAGGAACTTTCAATTTTTTCAAAACTTTCCTTACTAAATCTTCAGTTTTTATCCATAACTTCTCGTTATCAACATATTTTTTTCCTAGTCCTTCTTTAACGTGTTTTGATAAACGCATTTCATACTTTTCAATCCCAAAAATCTCAAAATACATCAAATATAATTCAATAACTTTACCGAATTCCTCTTCAAATTGCTCTTCAGTACAGTAAATATGTGCATCATTCATTGCCATGCTTCGCACTCTCATTAGCCCAAATAAAGCCCCTGAGTCCTCGTATCTATAACAATGACCATATTCAGAAAGCCTTAAAGGTAAGTCTTTATAACTTTTTGGAGTCGCAGCATAAATTTTATGATGATGTGGACAATTCATTGCTTTTAAATAATATTTTTCATTGTCGAGATCCATTGAAGGGAACATCGAATCCTCATAATAAGGTAGATGCCCGGATCGATGATACAGAGCATCTTTTGCAATATGCGGAGAACGCACACGTTTATAACCTTGTGCATCTTCTTTTTCTTTAGCTAAATCTTCAAGTGCATCAGCAATAATTGTTCCGTTTGGAAGCCACAACGGCAATCCAGCCCCAACTTCTTCATCAAAAGTAAATAATTCGAGCTCTTTCCCAAGCTTTCTGTGATCTCGTTTTTTAGCTTCTTCAACCTGTTTTAAATATGCATTAAGGTCATCTTGGTTTTCAAAACAAACTCCATAAATTCTTTGAAGCATTGGATTTTTTTCAGAACCTTTCCAATACGCCCCTGCAATAGAAGTTAATTTAAATGCCTTAATTTTTTGAGTTCCTTCAACATGAGGACCTTCACACATATCAACAAAAGTCCCTTCACCTTTTTGATCTATATTTTCAAAGAATTGAATTGTTTTTATGTCTTTTTCAGCTAAATCTTTAACAGCTTCAATTTTATAATCCTGATTAATTTTCTTTAAATATTTTTTAGCTTCATCAACAGGCAGCTCTTTATGTGAAAATTTTTGATTTTGTTTAACAATATGCTTCATTTTCTTTTCAATAAGTGGCAGGTCTTCCGGAATCAAGGTTCGCGGAAGTTCAAAATCATAATAAAATCCGTTTTCGATAGCAGGACCGAAGCCTAATTTAGCTTCAGGAAACATTGATAAAACAGCTTGTGCAAGCACATGTGCACATGAATGTCTCATTTTTTCCAAATCAACAGGAGCAGAAGTCTTTTTTGACATAATTTTTAATTAATTTTACCTATCAAAAATAGACAACTTAGCACAAAAAGTCAAAGTTCTACCAACCAAAACCGTTCTACCAAC
>JAUVDZ010000114.1 GCA_030595015.1 Candidatus Peregrinibacteria bacterium
CATTAAATATGCCCCTAATGCTGAGATTATTTGTGTAAATGATGGAAGTACGGATAAAACTTTAGAAGTTGTTCGGGGATTTGAGAAAGTTCGCGTGATTAATTTAGAGAAAAATCATGGAAAAGGATATGCAGTGAAAAAAGGTATGATGGAGGCCAAAGGCAGACATCTGCTTTTTATTGATGCGGATCATGCAGTGCCAATCAATCAAATAGAACAAATGCGACCCGAGTTTGATAATGGAGCTCATATTGTTATTGGATCGCGATACCTACCTGGCAGTTTCATCCAAAACAAACAACCAAAATACAGAACTTTTATTAGCAGGGTGGGAAACCTGCTAATTCGCCTCTTTTTAATTAATGACTTTAAAGACACACAATGCGGACTTAAAATGTTTGAATATAATGCAGCAAAACAAATCTTTTCCCGTCAAAAAACCAAACGCTTCTCTTTTGATATGGAGATTTTAACTATCGCGCAATCATTAGGATACGAAATCAAGGAAATTCCTATACGCTGGGAATACACAGCAGACAGCAGTTTAAGAGCATTCCGCGATTCAGCGAAAACGCTTTTTGATTTATTTTATATCAAACTTAATCTATGGTGTGGAAGATATGAATAATACTACGCAAAAAACCATTCTTTTTTATACTGATACTCCTTATGTAGGTGGAGCCGAGAATCAGATGTACTTGCTTGCGAAATTTCTCGACAAAGAGAAGTATAAGGTTACGTTGATTTGTTCTAATTATAAAAGTTTGGATGATTGGACTTCACGATTTGAATCTGAAGGGATTGAAGTTGTTAAATTAAATGTGTTTCATAAACATGACCCAAGACATTACTTTCAATTAAAAGAATATATAAAAAGACACCCATGTGACTTGATGCATATCCACGTTTGGAACCCTGCTTCTTGCAGATATGCATTCATGGCTGCAAATAAGTACAACTTACCGCTTGTAGTAACCGAACATGACCCTTTTGAATTACCAAAATTCAAAAAATATATTAAGAACAAATTAATGAAACACGTTCAAAAAATTGTTACGGTTTCTCATTCTAACGAAAAGCTAATGCAAAAGCTTTACCCTGATCTAAAAAATTATACAACTACGGTGTTAAATGGAATCGATTCAACCTGGTTCGAATCTCAACTCTTAAACTTCTCAGAAACAAAAATGAAGGAGTTCAGAGAAGAAGAATTTGGAGCAGATGATAACACGAAAGTTATCTTAACTGTTGCAGAACTACATGAACGTAAAGGCCTGGAGTATCTCATAAAAGCAATGCCGGCTATCCTTAAAAAAATGGATAACCTAAAATTAATAATTGTAGGAAAAGGACCGCAACAACAAGAGCTCGACAAATTGATTGAGAAAGAGAACCTAGCCAATAACATCAAGTTGCTTGGTCATCGAAAAAGCATCCCAAAGATCATGGCCAGCGCCAATCTTTTTGTACTACCAAGCGTAAAAGAAGCATTTGGGCTAGTCATACTAGAAGCAATGGCTGCCTGGCTCCCTGTTCTGGCTTCAAATGTTGGAGGTATTCCGGAAATCATAGAAGATGGTGTAAATGGATTTTTAATCGAACCAAAAAACTCTGAAAAACTCTCTAAAAAGATTTTAGAATTATTTAATGAAAATTTTAAATTTGAGGAGTATATTAAGAATGCACAACTTATCCTAAAAGATAAGTTCGACGCTAAATCAATGGCTAAACAATACGAAGAAATATATGGCGAAAATTAAATCAATCTACATCTGCAAAGACTGCGGCTATGAAAGCCCAAAATGGACTGGCAAATGCCCAAGCTGTGAGTCATGGAACTCTTTTAGCGAAGATGCAATTGAAAAGAAGCCAAACAAAATCACAGCCCATGCACGCGAAGTTATTCCACTAAAACTAACAAACGCCAAAGAACAACGAATCCCTTTAAAAATGGACGAGATAAATCGAGTTCTAGGAGGCGGAATCATGGAAGGGTCATTAATCCTACTAACTGGCGAACCGGGAATCGGAAAATCCACATTAACATTACAAATCTGCGACCAGCTAACAGGCGGAACAGCAAAAGTTCTATATATTTCAGGAGAAGAATCACAAAATCAAATCGCATCACGCGCTGTGCGGCTTAAAATCGACAGCGAAAAGATTTCATTCCTTGCTGAAACCAACTTAGAGGCAATCATAGCAACCGTTCAAAAAGAAAAACCAGACTTTTTGGTAATAGACTCAATTCAGGTAATGCAATCGTCTGACATGACGAGTTTTGCCGGAAGCGTAGGGCAAATCAGATACGCAGCAGAAAAATTCATGGAATACGCAAAAAAGAACAACGTACCAACAATCCTAATCGGCCACGTAACAAAAGAAGGAAACCTCGCAGGCCCACGCGTACTCGAACACCTCGTTGACACAGTTTTATACATCGAAGGCGACAGATACAAAAATTTCAGAATCCTAAGAGCACAAAAAAACAGATTCGGCTCAACAGACGAAATCGGAATCTTTGAAATGGCTGGCGACGGGCTGCGTGAAGTAAAAAATCCATCAGCAGAATTCCTGGAAGGTAAGCGGCCGGATGCCGTTGGCTCAGCAATCACAATCACAATGGAAGGAACCCGCCCTATCCTGGTCGAAGTTCAGGCCCTATCAAATGTAACACCATTTGGATTTCCAAAACGAACATCAACAGGCTTTGATGTAAATCGGGCACAACTTTTAATCTCAGTTCTTCAAAAATATGCACGAATCAACCTCTCGAACCAGGACATCTTTGTGAATGTAGTTGGCGGAATGCGATTAAAAGACCCAGCTTGCGACCTCGGCGTTTTAATGGCAATCGCGAGCAGCTTTTTGCAGAAAACAATCCCAAGCGATGTGTGCTTCATCGGCGAAGTCGGACTTTCAGGCGAAGTTCGCAATGTCTCTCAAATGGAAAAAAGAATCAAAGAAGCCAAAAAGCTCGGATTCAAAAAAATCATCACACCAAAAGAGTGCAAAACAATTGTTGATGCGGTTAAGGGGCTTTAAATATCTCGTCACGTGACCACTTTATACTAAACTGCGATGTTTTTAGCAATTGTCAAGATCTACTCTGGAATAAATCAATTCCCAAATCTGCAAGCTCCAACTTTAAATCATTCACAAAAACCTCAATATTATTATTGTTTTTACAAGCAAATGAAACTCTTTTCTTCGAATTCCAAATTTCAACAAAAAACTTACATTGTTGCGCGCCTTCCAACACAACTCTAAATTTCACTTCATCATTCTGAAAAACTTCAAGCGCTTCAGGATGCCTTTCAAATATATCTCTAAGAATTGTTGACTGTTTACTCAGGCTTTCAAGTCTACTCATTATCAAATCTTAAAAAAATTATGTGCGTTCTCGCTAGTTATTCGCGAGACGTAATCATAACTCATGCCTTTTATATGCGCAATTTCTTTTGCAACCTCAACCACATAAGCCGGTTCATTTTTGCCTCCCCGATATTTTTGAGGCGCAAGATAAGGACAATCCGTCT
>JAUVDZ010000082.1 GCA_030595015.1 Candidatus Peregrinibacteria bacterium
ACGAAATGAAAATGTAGATTTAGAAGAAATTGCCTCAAAATTCGGAGGTGGGGGTCATAAAAAAGCTTCAGGCTTTACAATGCCGGGAAAACTCGAAAAAGAAACAACGTGGAGGATTATACCTGCTCACGATAAACGCAAACATAGATCCTTAAATAAGGAAACGAAAAAGGATTAATTCAACTTGTTATTACCCTTCAGTCCTGATAATCTTTGAGCACTAAATATCCAATCAATAAATAAATATGAAGTTTCGAATTGCAATTGCTGTTTTACTTGTGCTGATTTTTGGGCTTGTTACAATTCCTACGTTTTTTATTCGATCCATTGTTAAAACCTATTTAAATCCGGCTTTTTATGAAGGCCCGGTCGTAGAAGAATCATATGAATATTTGGTGGATTTTTTGGATGAGGAAATCTCTCAGGATGAAGCTGTAAGCGAATATTTTGATAGCAGTGAGGTCGATGTATTGGTTAGAGAATATATTACAAGCGTAGATTTACGAACTGTAATTCAGGAATTCATCAGTCAGATGAATAATATTTCTGATGGACGGAAATCCAATATAATAACTGTCTCGTTGGATCCTTTAAAAGATGGAATGCCAGGTATGGCAAATGATGTAGCGACTCATATTGTTGATAAAATACCTGCTTGTGAAGATGAAATTGAAGATTTAGCCGAATTTTTAAAAGATGGATTACCTGATTGTATTCCGCAGGAGATTGAAAAAAGTTCTCTTATTAATCCTTTGGCCTTAGAGATTGAAAAAAATATGTCAGATATGATTCCTGGCGAATTTTCACTTGATTTAAATACTGCCGGAGAAGGGGACACAGCTTCATTTACGCAGTTATTGTTTATATTTAAATATGCGCAAATGATGTTGCCTCTATTTATGTTAATTTTGCTTTTATTAATGACATTAATTATTTATAAACCATATATAAGAACAGTAAAATTTATTGGTACCAGTTTTGCTTTAGGGGGTGTTTTGTCTCTTGTCGCAGGACAATTATTCGCTCAAATACCGGATGTATTTAAAGAAAGCATAAATGGTTTGAATAGTTTTTATTCTTATTTGATTGATTTTGTAGTTGCGTGTATTAATACTTATTCGTTATATTTTATTGGTATTGGCGCTTTGGTTATTTTGATAGGATTTTATTTATCTCATTATTATGACTCATAATAGATATTTGGCATTTGTAGCTGTCGCAGGATTAGTAAGTTGGGTTGCATGGATTATTGTGCTTACTAAATTAGATCCATTTGAATCTACTGCTTTAGCACTTGTTTTATTTTTTGTAAGCTTGTTTTTTGCAATGTCTTGCACATTTACTGTATTTGGCTTTTATTTTAGATTGTGGCTTAACAAAAATGAGATTTATTCAAATCACATAGCAATTTCATTTAGACAGGGCATTGAACTCACTGTAATTGCCTTAGGATGCATTTTCTTTATGATTTTAGGCGTTCTTAACTGGTGGTCAGGCTTTTTACTTATTTTATCTGTTTCTCTTGTAGAGCTTTATTTTGTTATGAGGCAGGAAGCTTAATTTTTCGCATATCAAAAAATCACTTATTTGAATTAAGTGGTTGTTTTTTTAAATGGAAGGGGTGTTTCGGGCGGGGTCACATACGAATGATGTGACGCCCGCCCGAAGGATGGTGACTATCTACCTACTGGCTCTCGGCCTCCACTTTCTTCGGGACCAGGAGGGTCCGTCTTCTGAAGTCGTTGTTGATCTCGATGGCCTGTTCGGCCAATGAGAGGCCCTTTTCTACCTTGGTCACGCGAACTCCCAACTTGGCTGTACGGTCGTCCTGGACGAGGTCGTAGGCCGTGGGGTTGCCGGTGGCAGTCCTGTGGCTTGGGTATATGACAGGCGGGCGGATGCCGATGCGCGGAGCTCGTCGTTTGACTGCTGCGCGGCGGTAGCGACGCTTGTGCGTGCGCTTCTTGGTCTTGACGACCTTGGTGCAGCCTTCGGGGCAGGGCTTGACACTGAACTCGGCCAGCTTTTTCTTCTGCTTGGCCACGAGCTCTTTGAGCTCTTTTTCCTCCTTGGCGGCGAGCTCTACACGCTTTTTTACCTGCTTGGCCTCGAGGTTGACCCACTCTTTTCCCTGCTTGGCAAAGAGCTTGCCCAGCGCTTTCTTCTTCTGCTTGAGCGTGAGCTTGCTTGCCTTTTGCGTGGCAACGAGCTCGTTGAGCTCTTTCATCTGCTCGGCCTTGAGCTTGACTTGTTCCTTCTTCTGCTCGACCGTGAGCTCGGCTTTCTCCTTCTTCTGTTTGGCCTTGAGATCGGCTTTCTTCTGGGGTTTGGTCGCGGGTTTGGTCTCCGACTTGTCGGGCTCGGCTTTCTTCTTGCCGGGCGTTTTCGTGCAGCCGGTGGTGCCGAGACCGAAGGTCAGGGCGCAGATGAGGGCGGTGAGGGTCGCGAAATTTCTCATGGTTTGCTCCTTGTTGTTCGCGGTTTTTTTTCGAAACGTAACCTCATAATCGAGGCTTTTGTTGTAGGTTTTGTAGTCACCGAAAGTAGTACTAATTGCCAAATACCGCAATTAATTGAGTGTTTGATCAATCAGAACACTTTCGATGCCTCCTTCCATTCTATATTTTAAAGAACAAAGTTCTCTTTTTTGGGCACAAAAGTACCTATTAAAGAGAAACAACTTATAACATAGTTATTAACCAGTTGAGCTTTTCATACACGTAAAATTATTGCAAAATAAATGAAAAGGATATCAATATAACCCAAAAGTATTATTTTGTCAATACCAAAAGAAGAAAATCCTATTTGAAATAATCAGCTCTATCTATCATTCTAATTAATTCAAAAGGCCATAAAACAACCCATGCCCGGCCTTCTATGTTAGAACTATTTAAAAAATAACCCTCTTCGCCTCTGCATCCACCCTGGAAGGCATCTCTAAAGCAACTACGAGAATCTGTACTGTGGCTTCTGTTATCTCCCATAAGGAAGAATTTACCATCAGGGACTTCAAATGTTGTTACTCTATTTGTACTTGGAATAGTATTATCGCTATTTTCTTTATTTAAATAATCTTCCGGAAGTTCATATCCGGTTTCATATTCATCATTAAATAAGAAAACTTTACCATCAATAAGTTTGATTGTATCACCTGGAATTCCAATAATTCTTTTAATAAAAAAGTCTTTGTCTGTATGAGGAGGATGAAAAACAACGATATCTCCACGGGTAGGTTCAGTTAAACTCCATCCGAAAAAGTTTTTATAAACAAGTTTATTCACAATAATATATTCTCCATAACCCTGATGACATTCTTCTTCAATAAAATTTAATGTATTGCACATCGAAGGGCCAAAAACCTTAAAAGGTGAGGCTATAAATGTTTGAATAACATAAACTAAACCAAAGACAATAAGTAAATTAAGTCCTAAATCTAAAATAAATGTTATAAATTTATTTTGTTGTTTCTCTTGTTCTTCATTTGCTTCAGTATTTTCTTTTTTTGGTTCTTCAGGCTTTGGTTGAGCCTTCATTATTTGTTCAACTTCAGATTGTGCCTTTACCTTTGGTGTTTCCGGTTTAGGTGTATTTTCTTGTTCTTTCATAAATAATCATAAAATAAGACCTATAAATATTACATTATTGCGATGTTATATCGCAATAGAATTTACCCTGCACTGTTAACAAATTCGTCTCCTAAATCAGCTGTATATTTGCTTGAACCCGTTTCAGTTAAAATTTTAACTCTATAAATAGCTTCTGCAACCTCATCTCTTTGCATTTCCTTATCAGGATTAAATTTACTTCCACTAATATCAAGTAAATTTTTATCATATGCAAATCTGACATAAGGTGCATACCATTGATTTCTATCTACATCAGAAAATGGAGTCGTATTACTATTTGGATCGATATCAATATTCATTGCATTAATAAGCATCTTCAGAAATTCAACTCTGTTTACACTTGCAGTAGGTTTAAATGTACCATCAGGATATCCATCTACAATTCCCAATGATTGAGCAGTATAAAGATAGTTTCCATACCACTCGTTTTTATCTGTATCTTTGAATGATAAAGATCTCGCACTTCTTAAGTCTGCATCAATTCCTTCTAAAATAAATTTTATAATTTCAACACGTGAAACTGAATTAGTTGGCTTGAATGATCCATCCGGATATCCCTGAATTACACCTTCATCTTTTAAAAATTTGATAGCCTGAAAATTTGGATGGAAATTACTTATATCAGCAAATAATGTATTTACTGCGCCTTCCTGTAAAGTTTTGCTTTTCTTTTTTATGGTTTCGGTTTTGATTCTAAATTGAAGAGGACGATCACTTCTTGGAGTAACTTTTATATCAGCTATGCCATTAACAAAATCTTTATAAGTAAGATTTTTAGGACTAATATCTGCAGCTCCTCTAACAGTTTCAATTCTAATAGATTCTCCAGGTACAAAGTCAGTTATTGTATTTCCATTTTTATCAACTGCTTTAATTTGAATAGTCATTGGCTGTCTTGTTGAGAATGTATCGCCTAATACAAATTCAAAATTAACTTCACCTTCAGTTGGTTCAGGTGCAGGTTCTTCTATAACTGGTTCTGGCTCCTCATTGTTTGCCTCTACTCTTTCATTCATCAAGTCTTCAATTGCTTCCCTTACCCTATCTTCTTCATTTTCAGAAGTGTTTACAGGAGTAGGAGTTGAAGCAACATTTACTGTTCCATTTTTATATTTTTGAACGTACATCATTGGATTAACAGTTTTAGCTATTGCATCAGCTTGATTCAACCCATTGTTTACTGCCTGAGTAAAACTCATACCTGCATCAGAGGCCTCTTTTGAAGTAAATGGCCAGTATGGATGCCATGGAGCAGTATCTCTATCTATTTGAAAATGTAAATGAGGAGTTGTAGATAGCCCGGAATTACCAGAATATCCAATAAGGTCTCCCTTTTCAACGATATCTCCTTCTTTAACATTAAAAGATTGCATATGTGAATAACTTGAATGAAGTGTTTCAGTTCTATTTTCATTATCATATGTAGGTACATTCGGATGTTTTAAAACAATGTGATTCCCAAATCCACTACCTTGCATTGAAGCTTTTGTTACTTCACCATTTGCAATAGCATAAATTGGTGTTCCATTTGGGATTTTAAGATCTACAGCCAAATGACTTCCTGCATATTCTCTTCCATCTAATTCATAATTACCCATATATGGTACCGAGTATGTGATTTTTGCGTTTCTAATTAAATCGTGTGCTGAATTGCCCCAGGTTAATGAATTAACTGAAGTTTTTAGTTCATTTGGATTATAAGTTGGTATATTTACTAACTTTGAAGAAGCTAATGAACTATATGAAAGACCATAATCAGATGAATTAAAAGCAACGTAATTTGGAGCTTTTTGTACTGGAGAAACCGTCCCATTAAACGCTGGCACAGATTTACTACCAATTATACTTGTTTGAAAGTCAGTAGCATTCATATTTACCATTGAAACAGCTACAATCATGTATACA
>JAUVDZ010000102.1 GCA_030595015.1 Candidatus Peregrinibacteria bacterium
TTTTCCAATTTCTCTTTGATCAACAACTGAGTTTTTACTTTCATGAATAAATTCAATTGGATCTTCAATAGTAATAATATGTTTAGATTGATTCATGTTTATTTCATTCACAATCGCAGAAAGCGTGGTTGATTTACCTGAACTCGTAGGACCAGTAACAATCACAAGTCCATTATGGAATAAAGGGATCTTCTTAAGTTGTTCAGGAAGATGCAATTCATCCATTGTATAGATTTTGCTTGGAATAACTCTGAAAATCGCTCCGATTCCTTTTCTTTGCACAAACATATTAACTCTGAATCGGCCAATATCCTCTAAATCAATTGAAAAGTCGAGATCTAACTTTTTACTGAAATGTCTGCGTTGATCTTCAGTCATGATTTCCAGCAAAAAATTCTCTGCCATTTTTTTAGATAATGGCTCATGTTCCTGAATTCGCACCAAATCACCATTGATTCTTAAAATAGGTTTAGATCCAGTAGTAATATAAATGTCAGAAGCTTTATATTGTACTGCGGTTCGAAAGATTTTTGAGAGTTTTAGTTCCATTTCTAAAATTTATAATTAATTCATATTATTATAGCACAAAAACGGTTTATCATCAAGCTTTATGGCGCTTATTAAAGCGATATATCTTTTATTTCATCTAAAATCCCCAATGCTTCTTTTTCTGTTTCAACTCTAACCAGTTTTGCACGGTATTTTGCAGCTCCAGGAAAGCCTTTTATATATGCTGCCAAGTGTTTTCGCATTTCAAGCATACCTCGTTTTTCGCCTTTAACTTCAACAGATAAGCGAATCTGCTTAGTCGCAACTTCAATCCATGTTGGCATTGAGGCTATTTTTTTTGATTTTGGATATAAAGCCTTATATATATGATACATAATCAAAGGATTTCCAAAAGTTGCTCTTCCAACCATGATTCCGTCCAGATTTTTAAGTTTTTCGAGTGCAATTTCAGGAGAAGTCACGTCTCCATTTCCAATTACATTTATTTTTAAAAGTTTTTTTATCCGATAAATTGGATCCCAGTCAGCTAAACCAGAGTAACCTTGTTTTGTTGTTCTTCCGTGGATTGTTAGATTTGTTGCACCAGCTTTTTCTAAATTTAAGCAAAAATCAGTAAAATCTGCTTCATTATATTCTTTAAATCCGATTCTCATTTTAACTGAAACAGGCAGTTTAGTATTTTGAACAATCGAATGCGTAATTTCGGCAGCCAGTTCAGGGTTTTTTAATAGGGCTGAACCGTGTTGAGAAGCCACAACATTCTTTGCAGGACATCCCATATTAATATCAATTCCATCAGCTCCGCTTTCTTCAACATATTTTATTGCTTCAACAAAATGATCAGGATGTTTTCCAAATAATTGAACAATTAAAGGTTTTTCAATCTTTTCAAATCCAATTTTTCCAATAGATTTTTTACTATTATATTTAAGTGCATCAGCGCTTGTAAATTCAGTAAAGCAAACAACACCTGGTGCATATTCCTTTACCAGCTGTCGAAAAGCCGAGTCTGTGTAGCCCTCCATTGGTGCAAGAGCAAGAATAGGTTTTTTAACCTTTTCCCATGTAAACTTCATAAAATTATCCTATTAATCCAAATATCCAGTCGAATACAGGATTCAACCATCCGAATACTAGCGCAAGAATCAATAAAACAACAACTAAAAATCCAACAATTGCAGCAATCATCACTGTTGATTTACTTTTTCTTGCTGGTACTGGCGTTGGAGCCGGTGCCGGACTAGCAGTAGGAGCGATAGGTTGTGCAACTGAAGCTGGTGGTGCGGGTGCAGCAGTTTGTGCTTGTGGTTGGGGAGCGGCAGCAGGTTTTTCAGATGGTGCTACCACTTCGGCAGCAGCTTTAACAACAGTATCAACGGGTGCTACTGCTTCAGTTGGTCTTTCTGCTATCCCTTTTTCAGCTTGAGCTAAAAGAGCTGCAACGGCAGCATTACTCGGATCAATTTCTAATATTTCTTTGCAACCTTCCTGGGCTTTTTCCCAGTTCATTTGTGCAATCCATGCTTTTACTTTTTCAATAGCCTGATCTTCGGTTACAACCTCAGGAGTTGAATTATCATCCATATTTAAAATGTATTAAGATCTTCATCACTATCTGTTTTTGGAAGTACATTCTCAATTGCACCCCAATCACTTTCTTCATTTCCTGGCACAATCAATGTAACTTTATCGCCAACTTCAGCTCTAAAGTATGTAACAGAAGCCAATAAAACCTTGTAGGCTTTTGCTTCAGACATTACTTTAAATTGTCCGTCTTCTTGAGTTAAAATTCCAACTACAGTTTTTCTTTCTGTTGGACCAATTTGTTTATAAATAAATGATCCATCATCCAGTATTGTTAATTTGAGTACATCGCCAGGAATAAGCTTAGATTTACTTGCATAATTTGCTGGTACAGGATAATTCTTTTTATCCGGACCAATCATATCCTGCCCATTAAATACACCTTCAATGATTTTTCCTTCCGGAGAATCAGATGTTCCTAAATCCTTAGCTGATTTTTCATATTTTTCGCTTAAATCATTTTTCTTAGCACCAAGATCCAAAAGAATTTGTTTTGCAGATCTAATACTGCTTTCAGCACTTTCCAGGATTTCTTGTAACAACGCGAGTTTAGAAGCTTTAGCCATTTTATTTTTGTTAAAATTTTAAATGTGTTTGTTCTTGAGAGACTCGTTCACTCGTCTCTGGTGGATATAATTATACCAAAATTTGCTTTTATTTAAAATGCTTTTTTCTGTTTCCTCTTTGCTAAAAAGTTTTGTAAAACAGCCCGTCTTGTGATTCCTACATTTGCGAAAATTCTAAATGTAAATACAACCGTTGCTGCCAAGTATAGATCTAATCCTAATTTGTCTCCTAAGAATGTAATTGCAATTGCTAATACAACATTAAAGAATAATCCTGTTAAAAAGATCACCGCGTCATAGTTGTCTTGAGTAACTTCAGCTCTAATTGCTCCAAAAATCGCATCTAAAATACCAATACTGACAACTGCCGTATAACGCGTTAGTTCGATTGGAATAGGGATATCAACTGCAAATCCCAAAATAATTCCTACCAATACTCCAATTAATGCCCAAATCATTGATTAACTTGTTACTTAACACTTATATTTGACAGGATTCCCCATCACAAGTCAATAGTCAATGATGATAGTTATCTCCTTTTAAATATTACGCGATCACCTTTTACGCTTGAGATCCTTAAATCAATATATTCAATAGAGTCAGTATAAATGTTTAATTCAGGAAGAATTGATTTAAGCTTACTATATTGTTTTTGTAATGTTAGTCCTGTGTCTAGCCAAATTGTAAAATCTCGTTCAGTTTTTAAATGAACTTCTCTTTCTTTGGATTTGTATTCCGCATCTAAGATTTTCATACCAAATAGTTCTTCATAGTCGTAAATTGCATCTAAGATATATTCTAGATTTTCCCTTGAGATAGCGTAATCTCCTAGTTCTAAAGTTTTGTCGGTTCGTAATTTAATGTATGGCAAATTTTGATTTTCAAAATCTTTTTGAACAAGCAAACCAATCTTATTAATGATGAATTTTTTCTGAGATTCTTCAAAATAATTATAGATATTTGCTACTTCTGAAAAGTTTTCATATTCCATAACTAATGTGTGCGGATATTGTTTTTTAATTTTCAAACTTTCAATTTCAGGATATTGTTTATGAATATTTTCTGTAATCTCTCCTGAGTTTAAAAAAAACAAATTTTTGCCCTTATGAACTGCGAGGAATTCTTCAAATCTTGAATTTTCCTGAATAATGTCATCACCATAAACTTTCCATTCTGTAATTTCAAAAAATGCAGTAAAAATCATTAAATATGAAAATATAATTACTGCAAGCGAAGAAATTCCAATAATTAGTACCTTTTTTAAAGGGAAATTGTTTTTATATCTAACCTTCATTTCACCCGAATAACGCCTTTTTGCCGCTTTTTTAGGCATTTTTTTGGCATTGGTTACCCGTCGATGAGAATAAGGAGATCTTATCTCCTGAATTCTAC
>JAUVDZ010000079.1 GCA_030595015.1 Candidatus Peregrinibacteria bacterium
AAAACAACTTTTGTGTCGGTGAATTTTGCTATTTTTTTAATAACCTCCAGTGCATGGTACCTAGGAGATTGCTCTTGTTTATAAGAAAACTCGTGTTCTTCATCTAAAATAATTAATCCTGGGTTTTTTACTGGTGCAAATATTGCAGATCGAGGTCCGATCACTATTTGAGACTGTCCTAAATAGATTTTTAGCCACTCTAAACTGCGTTGTTTTTCTGTAAGTCGACTATGCAAAATTGCAACTTTATTACCGAAAATATTTTCGAAATAATTTATCATTTGTGGAGTCAAAGAGATTTCCGGAACCACAAGAATACATTGTTTACCTTGTTCCAAATATTTTTCAACAAGATGTAAGTAAATTTCAGTTTTCCCACTACCAGTAACACCACGAATTAACGAGAATTTTTTGGTGGTATTAAAGATTTTTTCAACCGCCTCCTTTTGACTTTCGGTTAGTACATGCTTTATATTTGTATTTTTCTTTTCTGCAGGCTTTATTTCTTTACTTTTATATAATTTAGGAGGAAGAAACAAATTTACACATTTTTGAAGAGGAGCGAAATAATATTCTGACATCCAATTAACAACTTCTAATTGCCATTTTTGTAAAAGCGGATATTCACTTAATAATTCGGTGATATTTTTTGTTGGATACGGTGGCTTTTTATCAGAAATCCCAACTACAACACCTTCAATTTTTTGGTTCCTTAAAGGTATATTTACAAAACTCCCTTCTTTAACTTGCATACCTTCAGGAATTTGATAAGTAAGAGTTTCAAGTTTGTTTGGCATCCTTCTTTTAGGGCAGATTTTAGCAAATTTCAACATACAAAAGATTATATAAGGCTTCTATTCTACCTATCTAAAGAACGTTTGTTAAGAGTTTAATAATTTTGGATCATCCCAGCCTTTATCTTTCTTAGAAAGCATTGAATATAGGATTGGGTCTAATAGCAGTACTAGGAAGTATTGAGTCGTTAAACCAAAGATAAATGCGAATCCCAGGCTTCCCCAGATTTCATCTGTTAAAGCTAAAGGTAAAATACCAAATATTGATGTTGCGGTTGTTAGGAACACTGGTTGTAAACGAGAAGTTGCGCCTTCAATTATAGATTCTTTGAATCCCATGCCGCGATGTCTGTTTTTGTTCATTTGATCTATCAATACGATTGCATCATTTACAACAACTCCTGCAAGTCCTACGATTCCTATTACAGATGGAATTGAAATCGTTAAACCCATTAAAGTTAGACCAATAAATACACCAGTTAATGCAAATGGTAACGAGAGTATGATTATGAATGGTTGCTTGTAAGATTTGAATTGTAATACGAGAAGCATAGCTATCAATAAAAGCCCTACTAAAAGCGCTAATCCTAAATCTGTGAATGATTGTTGTACTGATTCAAATTCTCCACCAAATTCCATGGTATAACCTTTTGGAATAGGATTTTTTTCAATTTTTGCATTTAAATCTTCAATGATTTCACCTGCAGTTCTGTTTTTATTATATGCGCTTACATTAATAACTCTTTTTTCATCAATGTGTGAAATACTTGTTAAGTTTTCTTTAAATTCGATATTTATTAATTCACTAATTGGAATAAATCCTGAGGAAGGGGAGTTAACATATATATCTTTTAATTCATCTATGCTTAATTCATTTTCATCAATAAATCCATATTTAACAATAACGTCAGTTTCTTTTCCATCTTTTCTTAATTCAGTCGCTTCAACACCTGAAATGCTATTTCTAAGAAGTCCTGCAATTTGTATAGGCGCAATACCATAAAAGTTTAGTCGCTCACGTTTAAGAGTGATATTGAATTCACCAGCACCTTTTTCAATTGAAGTTGCTACCTCCTGCGTTCCTTCAATATTATTTAAATAACCTTTAAATTGAACAGCAAGTTCTTCAAGTTTTTTTAAATCTGGGCCAGTTAATTTTATATCAATTGGTGCGCCTGTTGGAGGTCCACTTTGTAAATCAAAAATTGAAACTTTGCCACCCTGAACATTTTTTAATTTTTCACGTACTACTTCTGAAAATTCATAACTTTGTAATTCACGTTCACTAGGATGTACTAAATTAACTGTGATTGTTCCTATGTCCGTTGCATTTTGTGAAGTAGAAACTATTGATCTCATTGAGCTTCCTGCGTTTGTTCCTATTCCTGTAGTAAGACTTTTAACTTCAGGCATCTCCATTAATAATTTTTCTACTTTTTGTGCAACCTGGTTTGTAGTTTCTAAATTTGATCCTGGAGGAGTTTCAATATCTACATAAAAATAATCAGCATCTGCAACCGGGAATGCTTCGCTTTTTAAAATTCCGGTAATAGGAAGTGCAAAAGAAATAACCATCACTGCTGTCATTGAAATTAAAGCTATTGCTTTTTTGAAACCTGAATCAAGAATTTCAGTAATAAAATTCTTGTACCATTTTTGAACTCCTTTAAATAAATTTCTTTTCTTTCCTGGTTTTAAAAATTTTGCAGAAAGAGTTGGAGTAATAGTTAAGTTTACAAATAAAGAAGAAAGTAAAATTGTAGTAACAGTAATCGGAATAATCCTCATAAACTGACCCATAATTCCACTAACTGCCAGCATTGGTAAAAAGGCAAAAATTGTTGTTAAAGTTCCTGCGATAATTGGCCATTTAAATTCATATACTCCTAAAATTGCAGCTCCATAGGAAGTATATTTGCCTGATCTTAAGTTCTCATAGATACCTTCAATAATAATTACTGAATTATCAATTAATAATCCTAATGCAAATACCAGTGAAAATAATGTAAGAGAATTTAAACTTTGACCCATTGCATGAAGTACTGCCATTGTAATTAACATTGAAAATGGAATACTCATTGCTGCAATTAATCCTTCTTTTATCCCTAAAAATATAAACAGAAAAGTAAGAATTAATATGATAGTTGCAATACCATTATTACCTAAAGTTTCAAAATCCTCTGTTAAAAATTCTGAGTTATCATTTGATATATGAACATCAACCAAAGAGGGGATTGTAGTCCCTTTCATGTCTTCCAGCTGTTCTTTTGCGTTTTCTGCAACATCAACTATATTTGCAGAATCCTTTTTGTAAATTTGAAGTGATATTGCATTTTTAATGGTTCCATTTGCAGGAATTCCTACTCGGGCAATTGTAGATTTTTCTTCTAATTTTTCTTCAATTGTTGCAACATCTTTTAAAAGAATTGAATTTTGCTTAACTGGAATTTGAGAAAGTTCATAAGCAGAACTAATTTCAGCTTCGACTCTTAAAGTATATTTAACTCCATCGTTTTCAATAACACCTATAGGAAAGTTAAGATTTGAGGATCGAATTGCCTGAACAATTTGATCTATACTTAAGTTATATTCTTCAAGTGCAGTTGGATTAACAGTAATTTGGATTTGTTTATCACGTGCACCAATTATATTTACATCAGAAACTCCACTTAATTTTTCTAATTCATTTTGAACATCTTCCGCTACAGTTTTTAATTGATCTTCAGGTATATCACTTAATAACGAGAATATTATGACAGGGAATGAATTTGCACTAAATGAGGCTGTTACAGGATCTTCTGCTTCTGCTGGTAATTTATTCTTTGCTTTTTCTACAGCGTCTCTTAAATCAACAATTGCATCGTCAATGTCTGTTCCTGATTCAAATTCAGCAATTACATTTGATAACCCGAATTGAGAAGTTGAAGTTATTGTTTTAATGTTATCTACATTCGAAATAGCAGTTTCTATTTCATTTGTAACCAGCTCTTCTACATCTAAAGGATTTGCTCCTGGATAAACTGTGAATACAGAACCATAGAGTAAATCAATTTCTGGTTGGATTTCTTTTGGAATTGCATTTAAAGCAGTGTAACCCCAAATTGTGAACATTAGGATTATTAAAGTAGTTACTTTTTTATGTTTTATAAAAAAATTCCATGGTGATTTTTTGATTTCTCTTAACTCATCAGTACTGTATTTTGACATTTCGTGTCGGATTAATTAGATAATTCTGCAACAAAGTCTCCATCTTCAACAAGTTTTGCTCCATAAGTTATCACTTTGTCTCCAAGTGATAATCCATCTACAATTTCTAATTGGTTGCCTGAGATTTGCCCCAGTTTAACAGCTTTTTTAACTGCTCTGTTATTTTCAACAATATAAACATATTCGCCATCTGATTCAAAAATTATGCTTTTAAAAGGAACAAAAACTCCTGCAGCATCTTTTTGAGCTTCTGTGAATTTAACATCTGCAAACATTCCAGCTACAAATTTATTGTCTTCATTTGGAATCACAATTTTTACGTCAACTTTTTTAGTTTGTGGATCTAAAGCAGCCATAACTTTTGTAATTTTTCCTGTTGTTTTAATCCCTCCTGGTGCTTCGATTTGTACAGTCTGACCAAGTTTTACAAATCCAAGTTCTTCAGCAGTCAAGCTAACTATTACTTCGATTTTGCTCATGTCTCCAACACGTACAACTTTTTGACCAGGATTAACATAATTTCCTTCTTCTATGTACTTATCTAATAATATTCCGTTGATTGGTGATTTAATTTCAGTTCCTTCCAGATTTACAGCTGCTATATCAGCCTGACCTTCCACTTGTGCCAGTTGCGTTTCAGCACCTAAAACTTGTAGGTTTGATTTAGCTTGAATATTTTCTAATTGAGCAACTGCAGCTTCTAGTTGTTTTTCAGCTATTTCAACTGCATGTCTTTGTGCATCTAATTGAGAGTCTCGATTAGATGATACAATTCTATATGCTTGTTTTGCAGAGGCGAGTTGTGTTTCAGAGGCTTCTAATCCATTAAATGCTCCTTCAGGTTGAATTTGATTACCCAAAACTATGTTTTCAAGTCCCTGACGAGTCATAATCAACCCGTTTGTACCCATATCAATAGCAGATTGAAGAGTATTTATACCATTTTCAGTGGTGCTTAAGAATGTGTGTAAATTCTCTAATTCATCCTCATCTAAAGCATCTTCAATAACATCTTTTACATCTATTAATAAGTATTGGCTGTCATCTAAAGTATCAAGAATGTCATTTAAAAGTTCAAGTGCATCATCTGAATTCTCATCATCATTTATATCTAGGTATTCATCTAGTAGATCTTCGTAGGCTTCTCCTAAATCATTTTTTTCATCTCTAATATCACGTAAACGTGAGGATGAAGTAGCTTGTAAAAGTTCGTCTTCATATACTAAAAATGAATTTACAATATCATAAGTTGCTTCTATTAAAGTTAATGATGAAATAATTGAAGAAAGCGATTGGTCTAGTACGTTATCAAACCCTATATCACTACTTTCGATTGAATTGTAATAATTTTCCTGTGCTGCATTCAATCCAAGTTCTGCGCTTTGAACGCCTAACATTGATGATCTCAGTTGTTCTTCCCAGGCTTTAATTGAGTTATTATAAGTGTCAATTGAGCTTTGTAGCCCGATTTGAGCTGTAGAAACTCCGATTTGAGCTGATTGGATATCTTTTGAAACTGAGTTTTTTGTACTATTTAATGCTTTTTCTGAATTTTCTAAAGCTTTTAATGCAGTTTCAAAATTAATAAATGCAATTTGTGATGATGTTGAATCACTTATTTTTGCAATTTGATTGCCTGATTTTATTTCGTCGCCTTCGTCATATTGGAAATC
>JAUVDZ010000151.1 GCA_030595015.1 Candidatus Peregrinibacteria bacterium
TAAAAGAAAAAGGCGAAACCTTTAATGATGTTATGAAAAAGCTCCTTGCAATGGTTCCAAAAGAAAAAGAAGTGAAGTCTCGCAAGGTTCGTGAGTCAAAGTCCAGGTCTATCCCAGCCCAAAAAAAACGTGAAGCCTTAGTTAAAACCAACGGCAAATGTTCGATCAAGAATTGCAACAGACCTGCAACCGAAATCCATCATAAAAAACCATGGGCAAAACATCGGTCACACGATGACTTGCAACCATTATGCCAAGACCACCACGAGCTCGAACATCAATCCGATTCAACAATTGATCAAAAATTCAAACAATATAAGATGAAATTCGCTTGACTTTAACAAAATGTCCGATAAACTAAAAGCGCCTTGAAAAAGGCACCAATATTTAATATTTCGTTAACTACAAGTAAAAAGTGCTAAGAATCAGATTATCTCGAACCGGGAGAAAAAATTACCCTTCATACAGAATTGTTGTTGCTGAACACAGCAGACCAGTAAAAGGAAAATTCATTGAAATTTTAGGTCACTATATACCTATTAGAGATCCGAAAGTTTTTGAATATGATGAAAAAAAGATCCGCGAATGGATCGCTAAAGGTGCAAAACCAACAGATACAGTTGCTTCTTTATTAAAGAATGCAGGTGTAACAGGAATGGAACAATATATTGAACCAAAAGATAAGAAAAAGAAGAAGAAGAAAGAAGTAGAGGAAAAAGCTCCAGCTGCTCCAGCTGAAGAACCAAAAGCTGAAGACAAAGCTGAAGAGCCTAAAAAAGAAGACAAAGCTGAAGAGCCAAAAGAAGAACCTAAAGCTGAAGAAGCTCCAAAGGAAGAAAAGCCTGCTGACGACGCACCGACTGAAGAGCAAAAAGAAGCAAAAAAAGAGGAATAAGCCCCTTATTATACTTCTCTAAACTCTAACAAATCGTATGAACACAAACGAAAATGAAGGTCCAGACAAGGATTTTATTGAGCAGGTTGTAAAGCTCATCGTTGAAAATCCAGACCAGGTTAAGGTTACTCGAGCCGTTGATGAAATGGGCGTTTTAATAACGCTTCAGGTTTCAAAAGACGACATGGGTAAAATTATTGGTAAAAATGGACAAACTGCTAAGTCTTTGCGTATACTGTTACGGGTGATCGGTTCTAAGAACAATGCACGAGTAAATCTTAGAATTATTGAACCTGAAGGCAGTGAAGTGGCTCCGGAAAAGCCGGCTGACACTGAATAAACTTAGTAATTTAAAACAAATTAGATATGAATGAATCAACATCAATTATAGATGCTGCGCAGCGTTATGACTTAGTTGAGATTATTAATATAGGCCTTGCATATGCAATTGTTGTTGCAGGTGCACTTTCAGTTATCTTTATTTTTATTGGAGGTATTTCTTTTATTTTATCAGGAGGACAAGAAGAAAAAATCAAACAGGCCGTTAGCACCATTAGATATGCAATTATTGGACTGATCGTTACTTTAGGTGCTGTATTTATTGTTGGAACATTAGGAAGAATAATCGGATTAAATGTAATCAGATATATTGATTTTGGTCAGATTTTAGAAACAGTCACGAACTTTGGAGATCAATTTGAAGGAGGAAGAAACAGTTTAGACTAGAAGGAGTTCCCATAGAGGCTATTCGCCTCCGGAAGATTTGCATGATCTAACAATGAATTTCCAATCATAGGGGAATTTGTATGTTTCCAATGCCCTGACAACTGCAGCATAAACTTCCCACTCATTTGCATTTTTATAAACGAATGCGTTTCCGCTTTCAGTATTTGGATTGTAATCGATAATTGAAGAACCTAAATTCTGAGTAATTGGCACTACACCGTTTCGCCATGCTTCTTTAACCTTATCCAAATTTTCATTTAAAATAACCACTAAATTTGCTGTTTTCATGCCTTCGGCAAAATCTTCTTCAGTAATAACTTTAGCATCAAGATGACTAAGACCTTCTTGCAAAGTCTTATAAACTTCATTTTTAATTGAAGCGGCAAGATAAATAATCGGAGTCTTCGAATCTGTTGAGCGGTTAGCATGAGTCTCCTCTTGTTTTAAAGCATTAGATTGCATGTCAGTGCTGTTAATATTTGTTTTTATTTCTCTATATTATAGCAAAAAACGGCTATTTTTGCTATTCGTTATAATTGACAGCTTTAAGCAGTATGATTTAATAGGAACATGCAAAAAAAGTTAATGATTGTAGACGCAAATTCGCTAATTCATAGGGCATTTCATGCTTTGCCTCCTTTTAAAACTACAAAAGGCGAACTTGTTAATGCAGTTTATGGCTTCTATTCAATATTAATCAATATTTTAACCAGGATTAATCCCGACTATATTGCTATTTGTTTTGATGTAAAAAAGAAGACGTTTAGACACGAAATTTATAAAGAATATAAGGGGAAAAGAGTAAAAGCGCCTGATGAACTTTATGCTCAATTTGGTCGGATTAAAGAGATCCTGGGTATTTTGGAGTTTCCGATTTTTGAAAAAGAAGGATT
>JAUVDZ010000145.1 GCA_030595015.1 Candidatus Peregrinibacteria bacterium
CTCGTCAAATAAAGGTGAAAGTATTCGGAATCTGATAAAGGTTTATAAGGAGAATCTTAACGAAAAGAAGCTAAATTTGGATGATGATTATATTAAATTTATACGTTTTGCGGAAAACCAGATAGAGAAAACTGGTTATGGCATAGTGGCAATGATTACAAATAATTCATTTCTTGATGGTGTAACTCATCGTCAAATGCGCAAGCACTTAATGGAGACTTTTGATGAAATTTATGTGTTGGATTTACACGGAAACAGCCTAAAAAAAGAAACAGCACCAGATGGCGGGAAGGACGAGAATGTTTTTAGTATTATGCAGGGAGTTTCGATTAATTTACTTATTAAATCCGGAACAGGTAAAAGTTTGGCAAAAGTTTATCATGCGGAGATTTTTGGCAAACAAAAAAAGAAATATGCCGAACTTGATGAGAGTTCCTTTGAGGCAATGAAATGGAAAAAGCTGGAAGCATCAGATCCGTATTACTTTTTTGTGCCGAAGGATTTTAGATTAGAGGGAGAATATCAGGAGGGCTTTCACTTAACAAAGCTATTTGATAAGTATACCTCTGGCATAGAAACACAACGAGATTCGTTTTGCATACGATGGGATAAGCAAGATTTACACCAAGTTAAAAGTGATTTGGAAAACCTGAGCGCTGAAGAGGTTACTATTAAATATCATCTTAAAAAAGATGGGCGAGATTGGTCAATCTCTAATGCAAAAAGAGATATTATTAAAAACAATCCATCAAGTAGGCAAATTTTGTATCGACCATTTGATTTACGTTGGACAATGTATACGGGTTCAAGCAAAGGCTTTCTCGCATATCCACGCGATAATGTAATGAAGCACTTATTTTCTGACAATTTGTGCTTAATAACATCCAGACTAACAAAGGGTGAATCATTTGCGCATGCATCAATTACAAAAAATATTGGTGAGAAAATTTACCTTTCCTCAAAAACATCTAACAATGCATTTTTCTTCCCTCTCTACCTCTACCACGAGGACGACACAAAAACACCAAACCTTGACCAACCCCTCTGGCAAAAAATAAATGAAACTGTCGGTGAAACTAAGCCTGAAGACATCCTCGACTACATTTACGCCACCCTCCATAGTCCAAACTACCGTGAAAAGTATAAGGAATTCCTGAAAATTGACTTCCCCCGCGTGCCGTATCCTACGGATAAAAAGATTTTTTGGAAGTTGGTTGAACTTGGGAGGGAGCTTCGAGGTTTGAATTTACTGGAATCGCCAAAGGTTTCTGATTTCATAACAACCTTCCCGATTGGTGGCTCGAACATTGTCGAAAAGAAATATCCAATTTACAAAGATGGTGACGTATTCCTGAATGAAACACAGTATTTTGGGAATGTACCCGAATTAGCCTGGAATTTTTATATTGGCGGCTATCAACCAGCTCAAAAATGGCTCAAAGATCGTAGAGGGCGCGAATTGAGCACGGAAGACATTGAGCATTATCAGAAGATGATTGTGGCGCTGAGTGAGACTGGTAGGATTATGGGGGAGGTTGATGAGGTTTTAAGATTCCAAAGGGTAAATCATGAATTGTGATGAAAAAAGATTTTCAATATTATTTTGAGGGCGAACATGAACTTGCAAAGGAATGCTTTGAAGATCATAAGGATGAATTAGGCATATGTATTGAATTATGGAATTTCTTAACCATTGATCTTATTAAGAGTATTGGTCGCAATTCGACCTTGCTAATGAGCTTCAAACATCAAGTGGATATAGCATTTTTTTTGGCTATCACTTCTGCAATTAGATACCATTTAGCTCAATTTCATCAAAATATAAAATATGCGATAGAAAACATATCAATTTGTTTCTATATACTTAATGACCCTGAAGGTGCCAAGGAAACATGCTTAAAAACAGGCATGTTTGAAGTTGGTAATAAACTAAAAAAGAAGGGGTACAAGCTAATTGAGACGAAGAATCCAAAATTGAATGAGGCAATGAAGTATCAGAAAGACATGGCAAACAATAAATATGGCGGGCATGCAAATTTAGCAGTTTCAGGCTTCAACGTTGAATTAAAGATTGAGGAAATGAAAATTAATACAAATGTTTTTGACATTCTCTCGGGTTATGTAATTAAGAGTCATTTAATAACAATAGGCGATATGATTATCGGGTTTGTTAATACTCTTATCAGCCAAAAGAAATATGATGACATGCTGCCGCTAAAAGATGATGCTAAATTAAATTTTGAAAAGCTCAAAAAAAAATTCGATCACATCAAACAAAGTAAAAAAGAATTAGAGAAAAAACTGCAAAAATCCAGTAAACCTTATGATAATTGCTGGTGTGGCAATGGTTTAAAGTTCAAAGAATGTCACGCAGTTTTAGACAGTCCGAACCGTAATAGACGCAATCCACAATCATAGCAGATTCAAATTAGCTTTTAGTGTTTGCAAACGTGTAGTAATTGAACTCGCATCATTTGTACCCTGCTGCGACATCCTATCAAACTCCAAGAGTTCGAAATTTGCATCAGCAATATTCTTTCTTGCACGCATCCTATTACTCTTAAGTCGTTCATTAAATCGTATAATTTTATCACGTGAAAATTCAGGGAGTCGGTTCGCTCGATATAAGTCTCTAACTAAT
>JAUVDZ010000127.1 GCA_030595015.1 Candidatus Peregrinibacteria bacterium
AATATTTGTTGTGCCACTTGCTTTTCCCTTGTAATAAGAAAGAATTGCCAGAAGCAGTATGGCAATACCACCAATCCCTGCTATTTTTGTAGTGGTATCCATATTTTTAAAAGTTTTCATACTAAAGTATTTTACCAATAATAATTCCGGCAATAGCCCCACCGATCACAAATGGATTTTTAATCATTTCTTTAAAGCCTTTTGCTTTAGGTTCCGGTATATCATACGAACAGGGTTCTTTTACTACCTTTTCAACAATTCTGTCTTTATAAACAGTTTTAGGAACTATACGATCTTTGTATACAGTTCGTACCGTTGGTTTACAGGCAACCGGCCTGTTAATGATCTGATTTACCTTTCTTAAATACAGATCCACCACTTCGGTAATCTCTTTATCCTGACCATAGAACTCTAAATACATGGGCATTTCACCATGAGTATCAGCCAGATCTTTAGGCATTCTGGAAAAAGGAATGGAACTGGAAAGTCGATTGTAATTTTGAACTGTTATTTTTTGCATGATCTTTTTGAATTAAATGATTGAAAAATTAAAAGATTAAATAGCCAGAAGTTTAATCTTTCTGATTCTGGCCTTTGCTTTTGCTTTGGCCAGTCTTAATCGTCTGTTTGTTAAAGTACCGGTAGTTTTAACCGGAGGTTGTTTTACAAATATTTTCTCTAGCTTCTTTATCAAAGGCAAGGCAGGAGGATGTCTCCTTTGCAAAGGCTCAGGAACTGGATCTGCTCTTACGATTGAATATACATCCGGAGTATCCAAAAAAGGATTCCTATGCAATATCCTATCCGGAAAAGGCCGGTCAGATTCTGATATTATTTTGTAATAAGGTTTAAGCATAGATCTTATAATTCAAAGGAGTCCAGCAAAGCTATCATATCTTTATTTTTTGTTAGTTTTTCCAGTTTGATCAATTGCTTTGTTGTCGCTGTTTTTTCAATAGCCTGTAAGCAATTTGTTCTTATCACTTCATCATTAAAATCTTTGGATTTTGTAATTGTTACCATGGTTTTATTTGTTTTAGGTTTATAAACTTGGGTTTTGGATGATATTATATTTGATCAATGTTTGCGCAAGTTCTTTAATGATCTCGGCTGCATTTTCAACCTGATGGGCTTTAACGACATAGTTCAGAAAATCTTTGGTTACATCCGGTGTGCTTTCTAATTCTAAGAAGTTTATTAAAAATTGAATTTTAGCATCCGGTTTGGATTCTTGTGCTGCCGGATTACCCAAAGCAGGAACAGCTGCAAATTTGGATGCAATGGTACTGGCCAGTGTAATACCCTGCGGACTTTTTAAAAGCTCCACCCATTCATTCTTGGTTTGGTTTTTGGTTCTTTCTATTTTCAGATCAAAGCCCAGATCTTTATTGGTACTCTCCAAAGCTTTATTATCCGCTTCGAGTCTTTCCACTTTTTGTTTGAGTTCAATCAGTTCCGTTGCTTTATCTTTAGCAGTAAAGATATCAGACATGTTTACTCCTAAGCCACTAAGACCGGCTAATGCTGTAAATTGTGTGTTGTCTAAATTCATTTCTTTTGTTTTGGATTCTTTTTTTTTAAGATTGATTGTAATTACTTTGGCTACATCATAAGTAAATGCATTACCATTTTTTCTACAAGGCAGGACTTGAATTTCTTCCGCTTTATGTTTTTTGATCAGATCAATAATAAAAGCTGCTGTATCCTCTACTTGATAAGCTTTTGTGACCAATTTCTTAAATTCAGGTTTCGTTTTAGCAACCGAAAAACCCCATTTATTCTTATCAATTGTATCTGCTATTTGTTGAATTGTCATTGTATTGTGTTTTAAATGTGTACGATATCCATATAGTGATGAAAACCACTATGATCACCTAAATGCTTTGTAAATTTTGTATACGAATTGATAAATAATTTTTTTCTTTTTCTTGCAATTGCTCCGCTTGTGGAATCCATTTCATTTTGTGGATTTCTTTGAAACTCCACAAAAGCTTCTTTGATATGTTCTTTATCGTAAATAGTTCCACAACCAATATTAAAAGGCATCACATCAAGACTTCTGTATCTGTCTAAAATATCAAAGGTCTTAGAGATGGAAATACCGACAATTTTAGGGTCATTTTCCAGGTATTTGATATTGTTTACTACAAAGGGTGTAAAGTTATTCACGATCTCTGCATCGCTATCTATGATCAGAACATGATCATCTTTAAATAACATAGTTGATTTATAGATCATTATATCCGCACCACAATTCTTTTCTTCTCCGGTTTCTTTTAAACCAACATTATAATCTTTTGCAAGCTGTTTTACTTCCTCTGGAGCAATTCCATCAAAAAATAAATAAGTGTCAAAAATGATATTAAAATCTTTTAAAGACTGCAATGTTATTTTGAGTAGATCGAAACGATCATAACAGGGAATTACTATTTTGATATCTTTTTTCATGGGTTGCATTTATTCAAAGCTTAATTGTATTTTCATTTCTGTTTTTGAGCTTACATTACTGGTATAGACTATTTCATAAAAAATATAATTACGATTGTAATATAGTTTACTTCCAAACCCTGCTAGATCTAAAGGAATTTTATAATAGTTAATACCAAAATTCACGACCTGACTAATAATTAGGGATCTTGTAATAGTATCACCTACATAAATATTTAATGTTACCGCACCTACTGCTACTCTAAAATCTTTTGAGAGAATAGACATATAGCCGGTTGTAATTCCTGCATAAGCGTTCATAATTTGGTTAGCCCTCATTAATCCAGATCTTTGTATCAACTGCCAATTTGTTGTAGGGTTCGCATAATCAAGTAATGCTATTTCATTACCTAAACCGTTTAATTTGTAAAATGTATTTGCACTACTTGTATTGGCAGGTATAATTAACCTATCCTCTATAAGATATTGCTTTGCATCACTCTGTATTTTTGATAAAACCCATTCTTTGTTTACAAGAGCTTTATTGTCTAAACTCTCTAATGTTGCCAGATCAATATTATATCGTACTTGCCTCCTAAACTCCATCCATGAGTTAGGCGTTAAACTAGGATTTGGTGAACTAAACTGTAAAACGTATTCATCGGCATTTGCATCATACCAGGCATAAGCACCAAAATATTTATTGTCAATAGTTTTCCAGGAAACACCAGTAATTCCATAGTCTTCAACAGAAGTAGTACTTTGTCCTAATAATACTTCATTGCTTCCGA
>JAUVDZ010000137.1 GCA_030595015.1 Candidatus Peregrinibacteria bacterium
TAAGGGGTCTTCTATCCCAGTAGGAGCTTCTTCGCCTAGCAGCTCTGTCCATAAAGCTGGATCAACTGGCAGGCCGTCAAAATTTCCTATTCCAGGCCCGATTCCGTGGTTTTGGAAAGCTGCAATTATTTCTAACATATGCGGAGTTCCGTCTGAGAAATCATTATTATCATCATCTTCAATCAGCATTCCATACATGAACGTTTCAAAGTGAAGACGATCTTGGAATAAAGTATTAAATACTAACCTGTCTGTTTTTTCTGCCCCAATTAAAATTCTTAAATCCCAAAGTGCACCTGCAAAAATTTGGCCATCATGATGAGATTCACCAATCATATCTGTATTATAATCCAATGTATTTTTAAGATTTCTAAAGTTGTCTGGAATTACAATTTCAGCAAATAAAGAATCATCATTAATTGATGTTGCAAAGTAATCTGCTAAACCTTCACCCATTGCAGCAGCTTCTGACCCTGTAATATTTGGAAGATGAGTGATTTCTTCAACTACAAAGTGTGTATATTCATGATAAACTACATCACTTGAAAGCGCATAGTTTAAATCATTAGGACACATGAGCGTTCCTCCACGTCCCATTTCAATAGTTTTATTTGCATTGTCAAACCACGCACCGCAACCATTAATATATTGGTCAACAAGTTCAGAATTTACAGTTAAAGGAATATTTTTATTTAAATCATAACCCTGAACGTTTTTGAAATAGTCATGAAGTTTATTAGTATGATAGAAGGCATTTATAGATGCAAGACTTGCATTTTCTTCATCCCAGACAAAGGGATCTTCCGGAGTCCTGTCTTTGATATCTGTATTTGAAGTTGCATCATTGTCATGAACAGTTACGTAAGGTCCATCTAAGAAAACGCTATACCAATCCATGTTTTTATTTTCAAAATATCCTTGTTCGTCTGTGACAAATTGTAGAGAATTATAGTAAACATATTGATCTTTGAAAGGTTGGATAACTGCTTCTTGATTTGGAGTTTTAAGGAATATTTTACCTAAAACCTGACTAAATAAAGTATCCAAAATTACAATTCCTGGTTCAGGAGTAGCAGCAACATCAGGGGTAGCAAGAAAATCTTCAACAATTTCAAAAGGAACGAATTTTTCTTTTGGTGTTTCAACTATTGGTTGCTCTTCATTTACCGGAGCAATAATTGTTTCGAACAATTCTAGGGCTTTGGTACTTTTCATTAGAGGAGTATATCTAGGATCAATGTTTTTATCTCGTTCAAATTCTAATTCATCGTGAAGTCTTTTAGCTTTTAATTTTTCTAGTGTAGGGTTAGGTTCAAGTGTATTTGGAGAGCCAAGATCAGACTCAGCAGGTGGCACAAATTCTTCTTCTCCATCTGCTAATCTGATATTTCCAGTCACACTTTCGATTTCACCATTAATCCCATTTACAAAAACTTCGTATTCTCCTAATGGATTACGGCTATCTACCTCAACTTTAAATACAGGTTTATTTTTGTAATAACCTTTATTCACAAAATCAATTTTGTCTTCAGCGTTATCCCATTCGAAAATTTCTTTTGCAGTTTCTGTTGCTACAAGATTTGATATTTGAAAGTCTGTTACTTCTAGAAGTTCAGTCCTGATGTTATCCGTAATTGCTAGTAATTGTTTTCTTTCAGTGAAAATCATTTTTACGTTTCCGTCAAAAACCGGAAGCGCTTCTTTGTATTGCTGGAAAGAGACATACCATTTTTCGTTATTTGTTTTTACATCAGAAATAACCAGTTGGTATGTTTTTTTAGAATTTTTTAATTTGCTTGTATCTTTGTAAATGTCAAAATCGGCTTCATGTGGATTTGTTTTTAGATAACGACGCAATGCTGCCCGTGCAACTGTATTGGCATCTTCTTTCTTTTGAACTTTTCTTGGACCATCATCGATATCAATATTCTGCATTATTACCAATGTTTCTTCCTGGCCTTCAATTAATTTTTTTGTTGTTTTAATTTCAACATTTTTGTCTTCATCTTTGAATTCGGATTTAAGAGTTTCAATAATTTGTTCTTCTGCGTTTGTGGAGATACCAACATTAACAACTTCACGTTGCCTGATTTCAGTTGGAAGATCCGCTAACATAAATTCAACTTTTGGATCTTTAATTTCTTTTTCTTCTTTGATGTCAGGGAATTCGATTGGTTTTTTGCTGATTTTAATCTCTGGGGTAGCAGGTTGTGTAGTGGCGATTTCAGGTGTTGCAGGAAGCTCGGTAACGATTTCTTGTTGTGGGCTTCGAGCTTTTCTAAGTTCGATCGGCACTGCAACTACACCAAAATAAAGAAGAGGCCCAACAATTACGGCTGCGATTAATCCGCCTGCAGCAATTCGTTTTGCCCTTTCTATTAACTGTTTATTTCTAGCTCTAGCTTTGAGCCAGTTCTTTGGGTTTCCCATGAATATAAACGCGTTTTATTTGTATTTTTATTTCTATGAATATTATACCAGAAAATGGTAAAAAAGACAAAGGCAAATATAGTAAAAATATACAGTACACAGACAATTAGGACACCGTGCTATGATAAAAGCGCTACACTTAACCAAAAACACGATGTCCAAAGCAAAATTACACCAAATTAAGCAAGAAGTGAAAGAAAAAGCATTGGCAAAGATGCGATATCAGTGGTTTAAAGAATATATAAAAAGCAAGAATGTGTGTGCTGTATGCCGAAAATATGGAATCAGCCGAAGTGTATTTTATTATTGGAAAAAAAGAATTAATTTAA
>JAUVDZ010000013.1 GCA_030595015.1 Candidatus Peregrinibacteria bacterium
ATAAATCTGGAAGATATGCCTTTGAAAAGAATATCGGACTGAAAAAATCACATTATGTTTTGACTCTTTACCTGTTGGAAGATATTCTGACTTGACAAAACCGCAACTTTTCGTCATAATATTGTTCTTGTATATGTTAGAGTAAATGACTTTTTAAGTATGTTTGCTCTTGATTTTTGACAACTAGCTGGCGGAAAGAACTTGGTTATAGGAAACCATCTTGTAAAATTTATTGGATGCTCTCCTGTAATCAACAAACCAACCCAAGGAAAAAAAAGGACGCACCATGAACAACACGAATCTCACGAGCAACCGATCCGTTGGAATGGTAACCATCGGAGTAACTCTGCTGTTGATCGTCGTCGCTTTGACGGCTCCGGCCTGCAGCTACCCCATCGGTAGCAATTTCGAACGAACCTTCCTGCTCGTGGACAGCGCCACGGACACCATGGATGCACAGCCCAGCATCTCGTTTATGAATCTCGGCGACGATCCGGTGTTCGTTTCGGGCTTCGGGTTCGTACTTCGCGCGGACGACGACCTCACGGTCACCACGCCTCCCGGCTGCACTGCCCTCTATGAAGACATGGTGGACGAGCGCGTTTTGCGCATCAGCTGCTTCGGAGACGCCGAGATCAAAGTCGACCCCGACGAAGAGGTCGTAGTGAACCTCGATGTGCAGGGACCATGGACCAGGCTCGATCTCGTTTCCGTGTTGGCCACGGACGAGAACGGCGAACCGGTTTGGAACAACATCAGCGGGGATTTCAATCCCCCTGCCTGGAACAACCCCTCGTACTACTAGCCAAAACCCTCGCTCCCCCTTCCTAACGGTTGCTACAATCTTTCCCGCCAGCTAGCAACCCCTTCAATTTGATTCACTTAAAATATACATTTATACTGAAATTAAAATTTTAGTATTTTTTTCATATGAAAAATTGCAAACAATGCACAAAATACATTAGATCTTCATATTCAGATGACAGACCTGAAAAAGTTTACTGTGAAAAATGTTATTTAGCAGAGGTTCTATGATTTATTCTTTTCCATTTTTGCCAATATTTCTAAACATTCCTTTATTTGATCTCTCACTTCATCAAACCTGAAATTTTCATCTTCGTAACTTTTAAATTGATTTTGTAATGTAATCAACTCCGGGATAACAAGTTTAGACATATTTGTAATAACATCACTAGTTTTAATATCCTTGTTTCCCAATGAGCTAATATTTGCAGCAATAGTTCTCTGATAAGTTGAAAATTCTTCAGTAAAGCTAGGAACACTGTTTTTATAAACTTTACGAAGTTTAGTCACAAATTCCTTAACTCTCTCAAGCTGGACAATTATTCTACATCTAACAGAGGCCTCCCTTTCTTTATCCTGCTCTACTATAAAATCTTCTGATTGACCGTCACCGACCAAATCACTAATCGCCAACTTTGCCTGTTTTTGAACATCGCGTGCATTTAATTCCTTAGGAATTTCAGGTAATTCTGAAGTTTCAACAGCATGTCTTCTAAAGTTGGTTGTTATTTTATTATCATGGACTGACGGCTTTTGAACAGCATCTTTCTCAGGTATTTGTGGCAATTCTAAGTCCCCTTCTTCTGGTTGTTTTATTTTCATTGTTCTTTTAAGACTGACATGTTGAAATTCACCTGTTGGCATGTCGCTGCGTTCTCCTTTAAGCATAATAATTAATTAATTGAATGGTCGGGGCAGCAGGATTTGAACCTGCGACCTCTCGCTCCCAAAGCGAGCGCGCTAACCGGACTACGCTATGCCCCGATATTTATTTATTTTTAAAGCTCTACCAATATATTGAATTATCCTTTTGAAGTCAAAGAAATTTTGCTTTATGATGCAATTGTGGAAAAAACATATAATCAAATCATTGGTTTACCCGTAGTTGTTGACGGAGTAGGGAGAATTGCTCGAATAACTGACATACTGATTGATCATAAAGATGGGAAAGTATGCTGTTTTTTTGTTGATAAAGGAAAAATGAAAATTATTATGCCAATGGATATCTTGTTTTTTGGTCAAATGGTTATGGTCCACGATCCAGAAGATGTTATAGACGCTGAAGACGTTATTAAGGTGCAAAAATGTGTTGAAAGCGATATCCGAATTCATAAAAGCCGTGTTGAGACAAAAAAGGGTGAATATATAGGGAATGTACAGAACTTCCTAATCGATGTAAAAGGTTTTGGACTAACTAAGATAATCGTTTATAAGTCGTTTTTAGGACTGTTTAAGAGCCAAGACCGCACAATCTCTGCTCGTGACATCATTGAGATTAAAAAAGGCCTTATTATCGTTAAGAATAAGTGCGCAAAAGTATATGATGAAGAGGAAGAAAGGGTAAGAAACCTTTCTCCGGATATGGCATAAAGCGAGACAATCGACTTTACTAAGTAAAGGACTTTACCTGGCAAGTTTGTATCGGGCATAACAAAAGCCCCGACTTTTTCAAGCCGGAGCTTTAGATTTTATAGTTTTCTAATTAAACTTCTGTACCTTGACCAGCACCTGAGATCACAGTTCGTACAAGTGCGAATGAGATCAACACGATGATAATACCAACGATTGCGTACATAATGATCTTTTTTGCTTTGTCGATACTTTCTTGGTTACCTGCAGCAGTAACATAAGTTACACCACCGTAGATAATCATGATTACAGCGATAAGACCAAGGAATAGTAAGAAGAAGTTTACAACGTTTAGAATCAAAACTCTAAATGATCCTTCTCCCCCTGTAGCACCTGCAATACTTGAAGGAACATCTCCTTCAGAGATAAGCTGTGCTGACGCAACTCCGCCTAGTGCCGTAAAAATCAACAGAAGCACTGTGCTAAGACCTAAAACAATTAGTCCTTGTTTTAAACCCTTCTTTAGAGCGGTTTTAGTCATTTTGTTTGGGTTATATAGTTTATTTTTGAAAACTTATTTTTTTAGTTTTCGTCTTATTTTACCAAATATTTGACAAAAAAGCAAGACCCTTGTCAAAGGATACTCTTATATGTCAATCCTGTTACCATGCTCATCAATAAGGATATTTTCAGGTTCGAGGTCTATTCCGAACTTCTCTTTAACGATTTCTTTGGTTTTTCGAGCTACTGCAAGTATGTCTTTTTGAGTTGCGCTTCCCAGGTTCATAAGCCAATTACCATGTTGTTGAGAAATCTCAATATCGCCTACCTTAAGCCCTTTTAAACCTGCCTTGTCAATCAAAAATCCTGCTGATTCATTTGCTGTAGGATTTTTAAAGAAAGATCCGGCAACTTTTCCTTTAGGCTGTTTTTCAGCTCTGAATTTAAGTACTTCTATGGGTGCCCCATCAGGATCTAAAGTAGGAAGATCTAATTTTACCTCCAAAACAATTTCATGACTTTTTTTCAAAAAAGAATGCCGATACGAAAATTGAAAGTATTCTTTTGGCTCTTCTACAATCCCCTGACCTGATCTATAAATTTTAACTGAAACTACAAAATCTCCAATTTCAACACCCTGCGCACCTGCATTTCCATAAATCGCACCTCCAATTGTGCCAGGAAGACCAAACAATTTATCAATTCCACCTAATTCATGTTTAAGAGCTTCAGCAATTACAAGTGACAATGGTGTTCCTGATTCAACAATCATCTGACTTCCGTGAACTTCAATCTTATTTGCCATGTTATGTATGACTAAACCACGAAATCCTTTATCTGAAAAGACAGTATTGCATCCACCACCAAGTAACATATATGGAATTTTATCTTTTTCAGCTGCTTCAATCACCTTTGGAAGATCTGCAGAAGCACGAATATTAACAAAATAATCAGCTGGACCACCTATTTTATAGGCTGTATAAGGCGCCAAAGGCTCATCACGCTTAATTTCTATACCAAGTTTTTCTAATTCGTTCATATCTCAATCTTATTGACATCGCAAAAAAATTACAATATTATATTTTGTGATCCAAGCCACCTTAGCTCAGTTGGTAGAGCAACAGTCTTGTAAACTGTGGGTCGTCGGTTCGACTCCGACAGGTGGCTCCATTCTAACTTATAACTGCTGACCAATAATCGCTAACAGTTCCGTTAAAGATTATCAATTATAAGTTATCGGTTTATATGGGTAGGTGGCGGAGTGGTCAATCGCAGCAGACTGTAAATCTGCCGACTTTATGTCTACGAAGGTTCGAATCCTTCCCTGCCCACCATAAAAAAAGCATGCTACGAAGAGGGAATAAAATGACCGATTGAGTGGGATGATTAATTTACTTCGAGCCGATAGGCGAGAAGAGCTTTACTTACAATGAAAGCTTGTTTCCTTTAGCATACATTAGAATAAGGACCCTCTGTAATTGACATAGTATATGCCACGCGACGGAGAATCCATCGGATCAGAAGGCCCTTGTTTTTATTGTTGGGGAGTAAGGGGGAGAACAGGGGCCAGCTCAGGAGTTGCAGGGGCAGCAGGAGCTTCAGCCTTCGCTGCGTCGATCGCCGCAAAGTCAGGAACGCGAATGGGGTAAGACTGAGAAGATGTAGTAAATGGCGCCCAGCTCAACTCGCCTGTGACACTCTGCCGAGTACCGATTCGAAAGATGGCTTCAACGCAATCTTTCCAGCCGGCTTCAATCAATGCTTCACGCAGATTGTGGCCTGTGTTGAGGTGAGTATTCCCATCCTCATCACACAAGTACACAATTTCACCACGGTTCACTGCTGCCATCATGCCAGTTCCGCGCTCCTGGAATGCTACAACCTGGCGCTTCACTCGACATTCAGCCAGAAACTTCTGAATGTCATAAAAATCAACCTTGTGAGGCATCGGGATTTTCTTCGCACTCTGGTTTTCATTCGACATAAACTTTCCTCCTTTGTAAAGGTTTCCAACAATAAACAAACAGTTTTCCTTTTGACTCAAAACTTTTGGTCTTAAGAAATTCCTGTCTATTTAATATATCGTCTTATTTTTAAAGAGCCAGATTCAAGATATTAATCTAGCTCTATTTGTTCATTTTCGCAAGAAATTTAAACCGCAATCACATTCACAACAATTAAAGGTCTTCGTGCCAGTTTTTTGTGTGTGAATTTATCGATTACCGAAGCCACATATTGCTGGATGTTCTGATCTCCAGGTTTTTGGTGCTTTGTGATGAATTGCCCGTAACTAGATGTTACTTTCTTCTTTAAATCTTTAAGAATTTTTTCTGATTCTGTTTGATAAATAAATCCACGAGTAATAAAATCAACACTACCAATCAATCGTTTATTGTTTTTTCTAACTCTTAAATTCGCAACAATTATACCGTTTTCAGCCATCATTAGACGATCTGTAAGGACTCGAGAACCCTTATCTCCCATTCCACGTCCATCAACTAAAATATAATTAGTATCAGCTTTTTCTTTTGCAATAGTCACTTTTCCAGCTTTCATTTCAAGGATATTCCCATTCTTAATAATAATTGCTCGTTCTTTTGGAATACCTTCTTCAATTGCCAATTCTAAATGTCTACTTCGCATAAAATATTGACCATGAACAGGTGAAAAATACTTTGGTTTAACCATATTTATCATCATCTTAAGATCTTCCTGAGATCCATGACCAGATGTATGAACATCCATTATCTTATTACTAATAACACGAGCTCCAAGTTGAGTCAGGTTATCAATAACCGTAGAAATTGCACGTTCGTTTCCTATAATCGGAGTAGCAGAAATAATAACTGTATCTCCTTTTTTAATCTTAACGTTTTTATGATTATTAAGAGAGATTCGCGTCAATGCCGACATTGACTCTCCCTGACTTCCTGTAGTCAAAATCAAGGCTCTTTTACCTGGAGTTCTATCAGCTTTTCTAAGATCATGAATGATGCCTTTTGGCACTTTTATATATCCAAGTCGTTCAGCGATCGCAACATTATCAATAATACTACGTCCACTTAAGAACACTTCTCTTTTATACTTTTGAGCAGCAGTTAAAATCTGCTGGATTCGTCCAATTAAAGACGAAAACGATGCGATGATTATTCGACCATCAGTATCACGTATTAACGCTTCTAAAGTCTCACCAATTCCCTTTTCTGAAACAGTACGGCCAGGTTTAGTTGCATTTGTACTATCAGAAAACAAGATTGTCGCCTTATTCTGCTTACCTATTTGCTCAAGTTTACCGTAATCAGCCTGAATTCCATCAGCAGGAGTAGAATCAAATTTGAAATCTCCAGTATGCACGATGTTCCCTTCAGGTGTTCCAACAACCACACCAACTCCATCAGGAATCGAGTGATTTACTCTAAAAAAGTTACATGTAAATTGCCCTAGCTTAATAGTGTCATTAGGATCAATCACATTCATCACAGTATCTTTTTGAATACCAAACTCTTCAACACGCTTTTCTACAAGCCCCATTGTCAGTTTAGTACCATAAAGTTGCGGAAATCCAAGCTCAGGGAGCATATAAGGAATTCCACCAATATGATCAAGATGTCCATGAGTCAAAATCACGCCTCTGATACGATCTTTGCGTTCTCTCAGCCAAGAAATATCAGGAATCACATAATCAATTCCAAGCATATCCGCTGACGGGAATTCAAATCCCATATCAATAATCATGATATCGCGGCCATATTCAATGACCATCATGTTTTTACCTACTTCATTAAGCCCTCCCAGAGGAATAATTCGCACTTTATTCACGAATTCACCTTTAGAAGGTTTTCGCGTTTTGTTGCGCGTTTTGTTGTGATGAGGTCTTTGTTGATTAGGTTTTTGTTGCCGTTTACCTTGTTTAGGGGTATTTGTAAATTTGCCTGCAGTATTGCCATTTGGTTTACCTGTAGGATTTTTCCTCTTTTTCGTATTCGACAAAGAGGTTTTAATTTTTTTTGGGTTCGCGGTATTTTGAAGTTTCTCTTCAATCCAACGATCTAGCGGTTTGTTCATAAGTCTTGTTACACAAATTCATTTTTGTCCTAGTCTAGTTCACATACATTATACCATTAAAGCGGGGCTGAATCAAACGTTCTGGTTTTTTTAAACATGTTTAGTGGCATTGAAACTTTATGTGTTCTAATCCAAATTGATTACACTCAGCAATAACATTCATATCGTGCAACAAGAACAACCAATTTCTTCAACTTCAGTTAAATCTCGTTTTAAAAAAGCTGAAGTCTATTTAGATGGTTCGGCAAAGAATGGCGACAATATATATAAAAAATTTTGACTTGACGCGAATTGGCGAGACTGAGATTGAGGGTTGGTTCGATGTGAGTTGAGTGAACGAGCAGTTCGATGAAGTTGTTTTTGTATTTTTGTGGATTTTTGGATTCAATGGCGATTCTGAAAGTGTAGGATGTCTGTGAGACTTGAGGTCGTTCAAGATTATTGCAAAATGTTGCATAATCGCTTATTCAAGCCACTTAGTCTTGTTTTGGTTGAGGATTTTTGATATGATTTTAGGTCCTTAATCAATCAAAATATGAATGATAATGAGTTTTATTCTCTTTTTCAAAAAAGAGGCAAAAATGCCAGGCAAGCAGTTAATGAATTTATTGCAATGATTCCTGAAGCATATCGTCGTCGAATTTATATTAAAAAAGGATTCGGATCGATTTATGAAATGGCCGCAAAAGTCGGAGGTATTAGCCGAAATATGGTTGATGAAGTTGCAAGGGTTGATGAAAAATTAATAGATATGCCTGAACTTAGAAGCAAAATCGCTGAAGTTGGATTGAGCAAAGTAAAAACTGTTGCAAACACAGCAACAAAAGAAACTGATCATGAGTGGGCAGAGAAAATTACTAAAATGACAAGAGGCGCATTAGAAACCGAAATCCGAGATTCTAAAAATCCCATCCCCGGGGAGAGTATACCTACTACACCACAATTAATTGAATTTGAACACTTTCAAGCAAAACTTAATCCAAAAATAATTCTAAAATTAAAAATCATAAAAAGCAAAATAAGAAAAGGCGCAACATGGAATGAAGTTTTCAGTAAGTTGGTGAATCTTCCTGAATCACGGCCTCAAAAAAATCCCAAACCATCAAATCCAAAAAAACGAAACATCGCAACTGCCAGACGTCGTGATCTTGAAGGTAAATGTTCAATTCAGGGCTGTAAAAAACCAGCAACCGAAATCCATCATAAAAAACCCTGGGCGAAATTTCGATCACACGATGACTTAGAAGCGCTTTGTAAAAATCATCATGAGCTCGCGCATCAATCTGAATCAATGATTGACGTAAAATTTAGACAACATAAGTTGCAGGCCTCCATATTTTAATATCACGACTGCATCAAATTTATGATAAGCTAGAGCCATGTACATTCCAATTAAAAAAACAGCAAAAATAGCGATTTTAGGTTTTGGACTTGAAGGAAAAAGCACTTTGAAGTTTCTTGAAGAAAATGAATATGAGAATTTGCAGGTTTTTGATGAAAACCTCGAGGATTATGAGCAGGATTTGAGCAAACTCGCTGATTATGATGTAATTTTTAGAAGTCCGGGTATTCACATGAATCATCCGGAATTGGTGCGAGCGCGTGAAAATGGCGCACAAACAACTTCGGCTACGCGATTATTTTTTGATATTTGTCCGTGTCCTATAATTGGAGTGACTGGAACTAAGGGGAAAGGCACGACTTCAACTTTGATTTACGAGATCATAAAAGATACTGGTAAAGATGTTTATATAGGTGGAAATATTGGCTTGCCTGCGCTTGATTTAATGAAAGATATCTGGAAGGAATCGCTGGTAATTTTGGAACTTTCAAGTTTTCAGCTTCAGGATTTGGAAAAAAGTCCGCATATTGCTGTTGTTTTGAATACGACTAGTGAGCATTTGGATTATCATCAGGATTCAGAGGAGTATCAGGCTGCAAAAGAGTCGATTGTTAAATTTCAGAGTAGTGATGATTTTGCGGTTTTGAATCTTGATTATAAATATTATGAAAGATATGAAAATCTTGGAGAGAGTGAGAAATTCTTTGTGAGTACACGAAAAAAAGTTCAACATGGGGCTTATGAAAGCCATGGGGCCATTTATGTCGGAGATCAGGAAGTTTGCAAAACTGATGAAGTTGGGCTGATTGGTCCTCATAATTTAGAAAATATTTTACCGGCTACAATGGTTACTTCGATTTTAAAAATCCCAAAAAACCATATAGCAAAGTCGATTAAAGATTTTAAAGGATTGCCTCATCGTCTTGAATTTTCAGGTGAACATAAAGGCATCCGATTTTATAATGATTCGTTTTCAACAACTCCGGAGACCTGCATTGCTGCATTGAATTCATTTAAAGATCCTATAATTTTGATTGCCGGGGGATCTGAAAAAAAATCTGATTACACAAAACTTGGTCGTGTGATTTTTGAAAAAGAGAATTTAGATGACGTGATTCTAATGGGTGATACAGCACAAATCATCAAAAAAGCAATTCTAAAAAATGGTGAACCAAAATGCGATATCACGACTGTAGCCAATTATCACGATGCGTTTGATTTGGCTTTAGAAAAGGCCTGGAAGGACTCTGTAATATTACTTTCACCTGCCTGTGCGAGCTTTGGGTTATTCAAAAATTATAAAGAGCGAGGTGAAAAATTCAAAGAATGGGTTGAATCTATCAAGGGTTAAATCTATATTGAGGGTGCTATGATTATATTTGATAAAGTACACAAATCGTACGGTGATCGAAAAGTTTTAAACAATGTTTCCTTAAAAGTTGAGCCAAAGGAATTTGTTTCACTAATCGGTCCAAGTGGAGCTGGTAAGTCGACATTGATTTATGCGCTTATTGGTGCTGAAAAAGTGGATAAAGGAACTGTGCATGTTGATGATTATCATGTGAATGTAATGTCAGAACGTGCTTTACAAATGTATAGGCGAAAACTTGGAATTGTATTTCAGGATTATAAACTTTTACAACGAAAAAGTGTTTTTGAGAATGTTGCATTTGCTCTGGAAGCGACCGGAGCTTCAAAAGGTCACGTTACAGAGCGAGTTGATAATGTTTTAGAGATGGTTGGACTTTCAGATATGAAAAATCATTTCCCATATCAACTTTCAGGAGGAGAACAGCAAAAAGCAGCTATTGCAAGAGCTCTGGCTCACAATCCGAAATTGTTAATTGCTGACGAACCAACTGGAAATCTTGATCCTAAATCTGCTAAAGAAATTTTAGGGCTTTTGAAAAAAATTAATGATGGAGGTGCAACTGTTTTGCTTGCAACTCATAATTCAGGATTGGTAGATAAGCTTCAAAAAAGAGTAGTGCGACTTGATAAAGGGAAAATTATAAGCGACAAAGCTCATAGTGGTTACGAATTTTAACTTTTTTATATAATGGCAACTTATAAAGACGCAGGAGTAGACATTGAAGCAGGTGATGCTGCATCAAAAATAGCCTACAATGCTGCAAAGGGCACTTTTGCTGCCCGAAAAGGAATGATCGGTGAACCAGTTGTTTTAGAAGATGGATTTGCAGGAGCAATGGACTTTGGAGACTTTTATTTAATTCAAAATGACGATGGAATTGGTACGAAGATGATTATCGCAGAACAAGCAGGAAAATATGACACAATGGGATATGATTTGTTAGGAATGGTTTGCGATGATGCAATTTGTGTTGGAGCTGAAGTTGTTTCTATGTCAAATACAATTGATGTTTCGAAAGTTGACGCTAGTGTGATCGAGCCATTGATGAACGGTTTGCGTGATGCATGTATTGAACAAAAAATAGTGATTCCAGGAGGAGAAATTGCAGAATTGGGTTCGATGGTTGATGGATATGTCTGGAATGCAACTGCAGTTGGAATTGTTGAAAAAGATAAGTTTTTAACTGGAGATCGTGTTGAAGTTGGAGATCCAATTATTGGCCTGCGATCGCGATTATTTAGATCGAACGGGATCTCGCTTGTACGTCATATCATGACTGAAAAATTTGGAACTGACTGGGTAAAAGAAGAATACAAAGACGGAATGACATGGGGAGAAGCAGTGCTTGCTCCTACAAAAATCTACCACAATGCAGTATTAGAAATGCTTGGAAGGTATGGCGAACCCGCAAAATGCGACATCAAAGCGGTTGTTCATATAACTGGAGGCGGGCTTCCAGGAAACATCCCAAGAGTTACAAAAGGATTCGGAGCTCGTTTAGACAACTTGCCTGAACCAAATCCAATCATGACTGCTATTAAAGAGTTTGGAAACGTGAGCGACGAAGAAGCCTACAAAACATGGAATATGGGTGTTGGAATGGCTATTGTTTCGAAGGATGTGGACAAGGTTATTGAAATTGCTGGTCGACATGGGATTGAGGCTGTGAAAATTGGTGAGATTGTTGAGGAGGCTGGGGTGGAGATAATATAGAAAAGCTAGGGGTATACCCTTACCATGCATAGATGATGTTTGCTGGAGGGCATTTTTCGCTACAGTATGCCGAAAAATTGGTGAGCGAGTTTGGTTGTGTAAAAAGTGCTAGAGGGGCACACCCAGTGCATTGATTATAGCATAAATATAATCAGTCATCTTGAATTTAAGCATCAAGAACCTTAGATATAGGAACTCTCACTTGAAAATGAACTCCTGCAATTGGACCATCGACTCTAAAGGTTCTAAACGATGTTCCTGTTTCAGAATCTACTAAATTCATTTCTGGCTGTGCGAATGCAGGATTTGAATCGTCTCCATTAGGATATAAATGGTCTATTCGAATATTATCAGCTGTATGAGGTAACGCTGCATCTGTCGCATTATCGTCAAGCTCTAATTGTAATTCTGCATCTGGAAGAACTCTGCTGAATGCTTCTCTTGCTACTTGAATAGCTTTTTCTGCAGCAACTGCAAAAGCATTATTGACTCCTGTTGTTGCTTCTGAGCCTGTTTCTATTGCAGCTTGCAGTTCAGTAACTGCTGTAGCTAATTCTTGATTTGATTGAGTCATAAGTGTTTTGATTAAAAAGGAGATTATTATAATGTTTATTTAAAAAATGTCAAGAGTTGAATATATTATACAATATTGAATTGATTTAATTCAAACAAATTACTTCACGATCTAAAGCCAAAAATCGTATCAAGTTTTCGCTAATGACACTAAAACAGCTTATCTAAGCCTCCTCGTATTTCTCACACCGTTTATTGTGTAAATTTTTTCACAAAAATTTTAAGAAAATTTAATCTAGATTTCACATTTGTTTGCTAGGATGCGTGCATGAACGAATATTATCATGCGTGGAATTGTGCACTTAAGGGTAAACCTAAGCCATTCAATGCGCTGACTAAAAACTATAAAAATTTAAAAACTGCGTGGGACACACTCACAGACTTTGAGTTGGTCAAACTTGGATTTCGAAGTGAGCACATTAAATTGTTAAAGATTTTCAGACAAACCGGTGCTCCTTTTAAAGAGTATGAGAACTTTAAATTTGAACAAATCAAAGTTGTGACAAAGCATGACGTGAGCTATCCGAAAGTATTAAGGGAAATTCATGATCCTCCGGAAATCCTTTATATAAAAGGAGAATTGCCGACTTTTAAAAAACACTATTTAAGTATTGTGGGTACGCGGGATATGACAGCTTACGGGCAAAGAGTGACCAAGCAAATTGTTTCAGGGCTGAGTGATGATTTTGTAATTGTTAGCGGACTTGCCAGAGGAGTGGACACAAATGCTCATAAATCAGCTCTTGAGAATAATATTTCGACTATTGCTGTTTTAGGATTCGGATTAAATCAGATCCCTCAATATTTGCATTCGTTTGCTGAAGAAATTACCAAACATGGTGCTTTGATTTCTGAATTTCCTCCAAATCAATCTGGAGATAAGTTTAGCTTTCCGCAGAGAAATCGGGTTATTTCAGGGCTATCAAAAGCAACAATTGTGGTTGAAGCAGGGTTTAAATCAGGGGCAAGAATCACTGCTGGTTTCGCAAATGATCAGGGAAGAGAAATTTTTGCAGTGCCAGGCGAAATCTATAATGAAAAATCCATGGGAACAAATGATCTCATTAAAAAAGGTGAAGCAGCACCATTGCTTCATCCAAATGACATCTTTGAAACACTCAAAATCAAACGCGTTTCAAAACCTCTACTCGCATTACCAACCTACCAACAATTCATAGTCAACGAGCTCCAAAAACAGCCGCAAAATAAACTTAGCCTAATGCATAAAATCCTTATTCCTGCAGCAAAACTCACATCAAGCCTAACCGAGCTCGAACTATCAAACCTAATTGAAAGAGGCAGAAACGGAAAGTACTTTATTAAATCTCCGGGCTAAATCGAAATGTTAGTCACACGATAAACCTCTTCAAGAGTGGTGTGGCCCTGAACAACTTTAATCATTCCATCTTCACGAAGTGAAAGGAATCCTTTTTTACGAATCGCGAGAAGAATATCGTTCGAACTCGCTTCCTTCAAAATTAAATCTCGAATTTCAAAATCCATTCTAAGAATTTCTGCGATTGAAATACGTCCAGAATAACCTGTGTGGCTGCATTTTTCACATCCAACTGTTTCAGGTAATTCTTTTGGAAGAACCAACTTAAGATTCGGCCGAACTCGATTAATTCTTTCAAGAGCTTCTGTTAATTCTTTCATTTTTGATTCAGGAATCGGCGACATTTTTTTACAATTATCACAAATTCGACGTACAAGACGCTGCGCAATAATTGTATGTAGCGAAGGTGCAACCATGAATGGCGGCAGACCCATATTGATTAACCGAGGAATCGTTTCAACGGCACTATTTGTATGAAGAGTACTCAAAACCACATGACCTGTTAACGACGCCTGAGACGCTGTTTGAGCAGTATCAAGATCACGAATCTCACCGATCATCACTACATCAGGATCCTGTCTTAAAACGGCACGGAGACCATCGGCAAAGCCGTATCCCCTTTTCTCATTTATCTGAGATTGAGCAACACCAGCAAGATTATATTCGACTGGATCTTCAAGAGTAATAATTTTAGTTTCTTCATTATTAAGGTTTCCGAGAATCGAGTAAAGAGTAGTTGTTTTTCCGGAACCAGTAGGCCCGGTACATAAAACCATTCCATGACTTAAAGTTTCAATGTCCTTCATCTTCTGAAGATACGAACCGCTGAATCCCATGTCTTCATATTGCAAAAGTGATTTTTCAGAATCAAGAAGACGCATTACAAATGACTCTCCAAAATGAGTTGGGATATCAGAAACACGAACATCAATCTTGCGTTCGTTAGCTACAAAACTGTAGCGGCCATCTTGAGCAACATTGTTTATATTAAGCTTCATTTTCGATAAATATTTGATTTGATTCACAAGATTTTTATAAGCCCCGTGACTTATCTCAAACACTTTATGAAGCACACCATCGATACGAAATCTAACTCGAACTGCCTGCTCTTCCGGTTCATAATGGATATCAGAAGCACCTGTTTTTAAAGCGCCAAGATTAATCATTTGGACTCCGTCCTGAGCAGTTACGTCATCGAGTTTTTTGCCTAAGGCTGCGAGATTTGCTAATTCTTGTTCGTATTCTTTGACTTCTTTTTCGGCATATTTAGTTTCTACTTCTCTTTTTAATTTATATTGATCTGTTTTATATAATTTAAATGCATCTGTTAAACCTTCTGTTGATGCAAGATTCACGTTTATTAAATATTTATCAGCCTTAAGATTGGCGATTATTTTTTTTGTTTCAGGATTAGCCGGATCAGCAACCGCAACTCTTAAACGTTTTCCAACACTAAAAAAAGGCATAATCATTCCTTTTTGTGCAGTTTCAGGTTTAAGAAGTTTTAGAAGGTCAGGATTAATCGGAGTTTTTGAAACATTGATATACGAAACTCCAAGCTTTCGAGCTTTATTTAAAGTTGCTTCTTCAATGAAGTCACGATCAATCGCTTTTAACCCAGCACTCATTGGAGCACCTGGCTGCGCAGCAGTTGCAGTAACACTTGCTGAAGTTGCAGTTGCTCTTTGAGATTCCTGAATTTTTGTATTAATATCTACCATTCACTTAATTGAAATAATATCTAGATATTATAGCAGAAAAGAGCGCACAAGTCTATTGTAGAACCCATGCGTCAAGGTAGAGAGAAAGGACTTTCTTAAAGAAAGCTCTTTCTCTGCCCCTAATTATTTCAATTTTTTAACAGCTTTAACTATTGCTTTTGCAGAATCTTCATCAATTCCATCGATTGAAGCCATATCTTTTGCACTTAATCCTTTAAGTTGTGCAACAAGTGTTAAATTTGCATCTGTTAATTTTTCAACAATTTTAGCATCCAGTTCTAAATCATTAACTGTCATTTCTTTAATTTCTTTATCTGTAGCTTTTTCAACTTCTTTTCCTTCGAGATCACCAATATCAAGAATATCGATTTCCCAACCTGTAAGTTCAGATGCAAGTCTCACGTTTTGCCCGTTTTTACCAATTGCAAGTGGACGTTGATCTGGATTTACATAACAAGAAGCACGTTTATTATCTTCATTTAATTTAATAAATGAAATTTTTGCAGGAGCAAGAGCGATCTTAATAAACTCCTCAATTTTTTCAGTCCATGCAATGATATCAATTTTCTCTCCATTCAATTCATCCATGATATTCTGAACACGCACACCTTTTTGACCTACGCATGAACCAATCGGATCAATTTTTTCATCATTAGAAGAAACAGCAACCTTGCATCTAACTCCAGCTTCGCGGGCAATCCCTCTTACTTCTACAACTCCTCCTTTTATTTCAGGAATTTCAAGTTCTAAAAGCTTTCGAACCAAATTTGGGTGAGTTCTTGAAATCACCAATTGCGGACCTTTTGTAGTTTTGATTACTTTGTCTAAGTAAAGTTTGATACGTTGACCACCATAATATTGTTCACCAGGAATTTGCTGATCCGGCGGAAGCATTGTAGTAATTTTATTATCAAGATTCACATAAACCTGCTGAGCATCAACACGGTGAATCAAAGCATTTAATAATTCATTTTCTCTGTCTTTGAATGTGTCGTACATTACATCTCTTTCAGCTTCCTGAATTCTTTGAATAATCACTTGTTTTGCGGCTTGTGCTGCGATTCTTCCATATTCCATAGGAGTCACATCAATTCTAACTTCGTCTCCTACTTTTGGATTCTTAATATATTTTTTTGCCTCAGCAGTTGTGATTTCAATTTCAGGTTCTTCAACTTTTTTAACAACCTCTTTAATCAAATAGATAGTTGCAAAAGTCCCTGAATCATTAAGCTCAACATCAACATTTTGTTCTCTATTACCCCAATCTTTTCTATAAGCAGCACGTAATGCGGCTTTAATAGTTTCGATTACTTTATCTTTTGGGATATTTTTTTCATCGCAAATTTGATTAATTGCAGCAAGAAATTGTGATTGCATATTATAATTGTTAATAAATGTAGGTCATGTGGTATGACTCGGTCATCACACTTGACTCGATAATACAAAAAAAACAGGATATTTATATCCTGCTTTATCATTTCTAAGTCGACTTTACCACTTCTCCAGTATTTTGTAAATAGTATCTAATTTAAATCCTCGAGAAGACAAAGTGCGCATTATTTTTTCTTTTCTCTTTTGACCTTCAACTCGATTAATTGCCTTCTTCTTGCGCTCAAGAACATTAAGCGCAATTTGCAACTCATCAATATCTGCCTGCTCAATTGCTGTGTCTATAATCTGCTTGTCTACACCCTTCAATTTCAATTCAAGCTTAAGCAAATATGGACCTTTGGGATTAATAAGGAGTCTGGTCTGGATATAATCCTTAGCAAACTCCTTATCATCAATATATCTCAACTGTTTAAGACGTGTAATTACCTTTTTTTGATCACACTCAAGACCCATT
>JAUVDZ010000095.1 GCA_030595015.1 Candidatus Peregrinibacteria bacterium
AGATATGCCTTACCTAGAAGATGGCACGCCAGTTGATATTGTGTTAAATCCTTTAGGTGTTCCGTCTCGTATGAATGTTGGTCAAATTTTAGAAACACATTTAGGATGGGCTGCTCAAAAGTTAGGTGTAAAAGTTGCATCTCCTGCCCTAAACGGTGTTCCTGCTACAGAAATCACAAATATGCTTAAAAAAGCAAATCTTCCTATACATGGAAAAATTCAATTAAGTGATGGCCGAACCGGTGAACAATTTGATCATGAAACAACTGTTGGTATCGCTTATATTATGAAGTTAAGCCATTTAATTGAAGATAAAATCCATGCAAGATCAGTTGGACCATACTCTTTAGTAACTCAACAACCATTGGGAGGTAAAGCTCAACATGGTGGACAGAGATTCGGAGAAATGGAAGTATGGGCACTTGAAGCATATGGTGCGTCTCATACATTACAAGAAATGCTAACAATTAAGTCAGATGATGTATATGGACGAGCAAAAGCATATGAATCAATTGTTAAAGGAGAGCAAATCCGAAAACCTAGAACTCCTGAATCATTCAACGTACTTGTAAAAGAGTTACAAAGTTTATGTTTGAGCGTAAATCTTATCAACAATGAATCTAAGGATGACCTTGCTGAAGATGAATATTCTGTTAAAGATAAGGAAACTGAAGGAACACCAACTTTAAAGGAAGGAAATGAAAACAGAGAAGAAGTTGACCCTGAAGTTGAAAAGAAAATGGCTAAGCAAATGATAACTCCAGGAGATGGTCCTCAAAAAGTTGAACTTACTGAAACTGCTGCTGTTGAACTAGCAGAAGTAGTAGCAGAAGCAGATATAGCTGCTAAGGAATCGAAGTCTAAGTAATACTACACACTTAAATAATATTTTAACCAAACGAATGATGAGAAGTGTAAACAAAGTCATCTTGATCGGAAATCTAACAAGAGATCCAGAGATGCGACAAACAGCGAATGGGCAGATGGTAACTACATTCTGTATCGCAACAAACCGTGAATGGGTAACACAAGACAGTCAAAAACACGGATTAGCTGAATACCACGATATCGTAGCATGGGCTAAACTTGCAGAAATCTGCAGCAAATACCTTAAAAAAGGAAAACTGGTTTACATCGAAGGTTATTTAAAAACTAGAAGCTGGGATACTCCAGAAGGAGTTAAAAAATTCAGAACTGAGGTTGTAGCTCAAGACATGATTATGCTTGAAAAACGTCCTAGAGGTGAAGAAGGTGAAGAATATATTCCTGAAAGTGACGATCGAAACGAAGTGCCAGCAACAGACGCTTCTGAACCAGAAGCTAAAGAAGAAAAGAAAGAAGAGAGCTCTAAGGAGGAAGCTTCTGCTGAGGAACCAAAAGAAGAAACACCTGCCGGAGCGAACGAAGAGAGCTCTAAGGAGGAAGCTTCTGCTTCCGAAGCGGAACCTAAAGAAGAAGCTCCTGCTGAGGAACCAAAAAAAGAAGAAGAAGAAGAAGAAAAGAAAGAACTAGACATTTCTGCTGACCTTGGTCTTTAACGGAGCCGAGCAACGCGAGGGTCTTAGCGAGTGCAAGATCTAGCTGCGAAGAAGGAGCATTAGCGACTGATTGAGCAGGTAGAACCTGTACGACGAAGTGCGAATCTTATCGCGAGCCAGGCGTGAGCGAAAGTGAACTCATTAAAAATAATTAGATGGAACTCCTATTTGAAATCCTACAATTCACAGCATCGCTAGCAATACTGATTATATCAGCTGAATTGCTAGTACGAAATTCCGAAAAAGTCGGACTTGCTTTAGGAGTTCCTCAATTTATAGTCGGATTAACTATAATCAGCGCAGGTACTTCCCTACCTGAACTCGCAACTTCAATATTCTCAATTATGAAAGGAGAACCAGGAGTAGTTGCAGGTAACGTTGTTGGTTCAAACATCGCAAACATTTTGTTGGTTGTAGGCCTTACGACAGTAATAGTAAAAAAAGTTGAAATTAAAAGAAGTATTATAAGATTAGATCTGCCCTTATTGTTAGGTGCAACTTCTATTCTTGTTTTAAGTTTAGTTGATGGTAAATTCAGTTTATTTGAAGCTATTGTTTCTTTAATTGGATTTGTTGTTTATCTAATTTACAGTGTTACACAACACAAAGAATCATTTAAAGAAAAGGAAGAAGGATTACTTAAAACTCTCAAACAAGACAAAAAACCTCCATTTAAATGGAGATACATTGGAATTATTATTATTGCAGCATTAACTCTTTATTTAAGTGCTGACTTCACAATTAGTTCAGTTATAGTGGTTGGTGGAATGCTTAATATTGATACAGCTGTCTTAGCAATAACAGCAATTGCAATAGGGACTTCCCTTCCGGAATTAATTGTTTCAGTATTAGCAGCTAAAAGAGGGAACTTTGATATCGCACTTGGAAATATTTTAGGATCGAATATATTTAATGGACTAATGATCATGGGAATTGCAGGAATAATGACTGAACTTCCAGTTCAACCATCTGTACTTATTATTGGTGTGCCATTCTTAATTATAGCAACTGTAGTTCTTGCATTCTCAGGAATCGAACGAAAGTTTTACAATTTTGAAGGAGCATTCTATTTACTTTTATATATTTTATTTATTGGACAATTATTCACAAACGCACAAATTTTATAATCTATTAACTTTAAATAATCATGGCTCAAAATCAGCAACAAGGTCACAAACCACACAAATTAGATACATTCGATGCAATTACTATCGCAGTTGCATCACCGGAAGAAATTCTTTCATGGTCTCATGGTGAGGTTAAAAAGCCTGAAACTATAAACTACCGTACACAAAAACCTGAACGTGAAGGATTGTTTTGTGAAAAGATTTTCGGTCCTACAAAAAACTGGGAATGTTACTGTGGAAAATATAAAAGAATCAGATATAAAGGTGTAATTTGTGAAAAATGTGGAGTTGAAGTAACAAGAAGTTCAGTTAGACGAGAAAGAATGGCGCACATTAAATTGGCAGTACCTGTAACACATATCTGGTTTCTAAGATCTACTCCAAGTCGTATTGGACTTCTGTTGGATCTACCAATTAAAACAATCGAACAGGTTGTTTACTTTGCAGCGTATATTATTACAAATGTTGATGATGAAGGATTAGAAGAAGCAAAAGAACAATTAACTCAGGAATACCATCAGCATAAGAAAAAGATCAAAGAAGATTCAAAAATGGAAATTGATAAAGCAAAAGAAGGGAAAAAAGATAAGAAATATCAATTAAATCTGGAAAAAGAATTCGCAAAAAGACTCGAAGAGCTTGATGAACAACATAAAACAGCTAAAGACGAATTGAATGGTATTGGTGTTAGCAAAGTTTATTCAGAACTTGAATACAGGAATCTTTCAATGAAATTTGGTCATGTATTTAAAGCTGCAACTGGTGCTGAAAGTATCAGAGATATTATTTCAGAAATTGACCTTAAAGCTTTAATTGCACAATTAGAAGAAGATTTGAAAAAGGCTTCCGGTCAAAAGCAAAAAAAGATCATTAAGAGAATCAAACTTTGCGGAAGTTTAGAAAAAGCAGAAATTAAACCAGAATGGATGATATTAACAGTCCTTCCTGTTATCCCACCAGATCTACGACCAATGGTTCAATTGGATGGAGGAAGATTTGCTGCATCAGATCTAAATGACTTATACAGACGTGTAATTAACAGAAATAATCGTCTTAAAAGACTGATTTCAATCGGTGCACCTGAAGTAATTTGTAGAAATGAAAAACGTATGCTTCAGGAAGCAGTTGATACTTTATTAAACAACAGTGCGAGACAGGGTAAAACAGTATTTAACTCAGGAGATAAACGAAAATTACGATCTCTATCTGATATGTTAAAAGGTAAGCAAGGTCGTTTCAGACAAAACTTACTTGGTAAACGTGTGGATTATTCAGGTCGTTCTGTAATCGTAGTTGGACCACATTTAAAACTTAATCAATGTGGAATTCCAAAACTAATGGCAATGGAATTATTTAAACCATTTGTTATTGGTAGATTAATCAGAGACGGATATGCTCATAATATTAAAAATGCTGAAAAACTAATCCAGGCTAACAAAAGAGAAGTTTGGGATATTCTTGAAGAAGTAACTTTAGGACACTATGTACTGTTAAATCGTGCGCCTACACTTCACAGGCTTGGTATCCAGGCTTTCCAGCCAGTATTGGTTGAGGGTAAAGCGATTCAAATTCATCCACTTGTATGTACAGCATTCAATGCGGATTTCGATGGAGATCAAATGGCTGTACACGTGCCTTTATCATCACAAGCACAAGCAGAAGCTAAATCACTTATCCAATCTGCTAACAACTTACTTAAACCATCTCATGGTGAGCCAATCATTACTCCAACGCAGGATATGGTACTTGGATGTTATTTCTTAACTAAAATGACTCCAGGAAGACAAGGAGAAGGAATGGTGTTCCCTGATTTAGAAGAAGCAATCATTGCTTATAGATTAGGACATGTTCATTTACAAGCTCCAATTAAAGCAAGAATAGAAGGTGAAATTATCGAAACTACAGTTGG
>JAUVDZ010000077.1 GCA_030595015.1 Candidatus Peregrinibacteria bacterium
GAGCAGACTTTTTTGGCATCCTTTCAAAAGTCTTATGATTAAAGGCAATAAGTCCAAACGGCTGAGTGTAACCTTCAGCCCATTCAAAATTATCTAAAAATGACCAATACATATAACCCATTACATCAGCTCCTTCTGCCATTGCACGATTAATTGCATCTAAATGCCGAACAATATAAGAAATTCTCTGATCATCATCTAAAGTTGAAATCCCATTTTCTGTTATTAATACAGGCTTATAAAGTTTTCGATGTACTAATTTAGTTAAATGATAAAGTCCATCAGGAAAAACCTCCCAATTAAATAAAGTTTTTTCAACATTTGCTGCCGGCTGTAAATGAATCTTAAAAGGATTCTTCCAAAGATCAACCCTGCACTCACATCTAAAATAATAATTAATCCCGATATAATCTAAACTGTCTTTTGCATCATGAATTTTACCTCCACCCAAAAGAAGAGAATATTTTCCAGTATAGAATGGCTTAAAATATAATTTATTATAAAAATAACGATAAACTTCAGTCACAAGTTTATTGTAAATACCTCTTTTATTTACTGCATCAAACCAGATAAAACTTTTAGCAAAACCAACCATTGTTTTACCCCAACCATTATTTCTATATGTTTCTTTAATTAATTGATATGCATCAATATGCACATGTAAAAGCTCTTTTATCACTTTTAACATTCTGAAAAACTTTTTTTGACCCGGAGGCCAGGTTCCTTCATTGTATCCAAAATTTGCATAAACAAACGGCTCATTAATTGTACACCAGATATCAATCAAATCGCCCAGTTCCCCTACAACCCTGCGTGCATATCTTAAAAATTTCAAACGTCCCTCTTTTTGTAAAAATCCACCTTGTTTTGCAAACCAATGAGGCAGAGTAAAATGCCATAAAGTAACAACTGGTTTAATCCCCCGTTTTTTTAAATCTAATAAAACTTTTCGATAGTGATCAATTTCACTCTGATTAAAATTCCCTTCTGTTGGCTCTATTCGACTCCATTCAATTGAAATACGATGCGAATTATGATGCATCTGCTCCATCATTTCAAAATCCTTTTTATACATTTCGTAATGATTACACGCATCTCCTGAAATCTGCTTATTCAGAATTTTACCTTTTTGCTCCCATGCCCACCAATCATTAAATATATTCCCACCCTCAGCCTGATGCGATGACATAGCAGTTCCCCACAAAAAATCCTTTGGAAATTTAACTTCATATTTTGAATGATGATTGGACATTTTTAAGTGGATTTAAGCTGTCAGAAATTATATCATATGAATGTATAAATTAACTATTTTAATATGCAACTTGGTACTAAAAAAGTAATTATGATAATAGCTCCTGAAAACTTTAGAGATGAGGAGTATTTTGATACACGTGATGCGCTTGAATTTAAAGGTGTTGATGTTGATGTTGCTTCGACTTCTAACCCTGCTGTAAGCGCCGTTGATAAACGAGAAGTTCAAATTGATAAAATACTTCCTGATATTAGTGATGAGTATCACGGAATTATTTTTATTGGAGGCAGTGGTGCAAAAGTATTTTTTGATAATCAAACAGCTCTTGCCCTTGCCAGCAAATATTATGAAGAAGGAAAAATTGTTGCAGCGATTTGCGTTGCTCCTCTGATCTTAGGGTATGCAGGCATAATAAAAGACAAAAAAGCCACTTGCTGGGAAGGTGCAGCTAAAGATTTAGAGGATTTTGGCATAGAATATACTGGTGCTAATGTTGAAGTTGATGGAAAAATAATTACAGCAAACGGCCCTAAAGCATCAGGTGAATTCGGTGAAACAATTGCAGAAAATCTTTAAGCTTTTTTCCCTCTTCTTTTTTTGCCAGTTACTTCAATAGCTTCATCTGCACTAAGTACTTTTTTTGTTCTATATAAACGTGAAAGATTTTTTCTTAAAACATCTACACCTTCCCGAAGTTTTCGAGCTGCTATTGTATCATCACATCTAACATCCCTTACTGAAGCATTAGGTGGAATTAAATATTTTTTTGCTCTTAACCCAAAATTTCCTTTTGTAGTTAATGGTCTAAGATTTGCGCTGGCTTTTCTTAATTTTTGAATAGCAAAATTTATATCTTCTTCCTTTAACCTTTTAAATTCTTTTGTTTCTTTAGCCATCTTTTCAATTCTTTTAATATCCCCACCAAACAATCCCATATCAGTAACAGCTGGTTTAAATTTATCCATAAAATCTTTTATATTTTTGTTTTGTGAAAGGCCTGCCATTAATTTCAAATATTCCATTCTATGCAAAACAACCATTTCAACAGAATCAGGAAGCTTTTTTAAATCAAGCTTACTAAATTTTGATAAAAGGATTTTAGCTCTATTCATCGCTTTACTATTAAAGTAACCTGTTTTATCAAGTTTTATATGATATTCAGCACAAAGTTTTCGAGCCTTTACTATTTCCTGCTCTATTGCTTCTTTCGTTTCCTTTAATTTTGGTTCTTCACTCGCCTTTTCAGCTTTCTTTTTTGCCCAAAGACTTTCTTTTCGCTTTTTTTCATAAACTTCAATATTCATATATATATTATACAACATTTCTTAAAATAAATAAAGTATCAGAAAGTGCAAAACTCCAGTTTCGCTCTCTATTATAAGCAAAATCAGCGATCTACACTTCAAGGCTTGACTAAACCATCCAAAAGATTGGTTGCTAGAAAACATTACGAAAAACTTTAATTTTCTTTTTACTTCAGACCAAAATCGTACTTCAAAAAACACTACCGTATAAATATTTTATACATATCACTACATATACTTTCGATTCTAGTATACAACCCACTTAACAAATCATCAGGTCTCTCCTGTCACCACATATAGTATGTGGCTAAGGTAATATACACTACATATACTTAAATTTTGCAACAAGAACTTTCTATTTAATATTGCAATTAAGCCCCCTTAATAATATATTCGAGAGGCTTATTAAATATTCGCGCTCACGAATAACCAACCCAACCTTAAGCTTTTCTACCGGCTTGATTTATAGAGAGGTCAAAAACCTTGTCTTTTGGCTCTCGTCTATATTTTTTACCCCCTAAAACCCCAATAGATATGTCCCCTATCAAGAAAATCACTAAACGAGATGGCCGAATTGTAGACTTTGATCAAGATCGAATTACTCAAGCAATATGGAAAGCTGCACAAGCAGTTGGCGGAAGTAATGTTGAAGAAGCGCAAAAGATCGCTAATCAAGTTGCTGCTGTTCTTGAAGTCTTCTTTAAAGGAGATGACGAAATTCCAACTGTAGAGCAAATCCAGGATTTAGTTGAAAAAATCTTAATAGAAGGTGGACACGCAAAAACAGCAAAAGCATACATTATCTATAGACAAAAACAGCAGGAAGATAGAGATGAAAGAGAAGCTATTGTAGGTAAAGGAAATGTAGATGCTTCACTTAACTTTTCAACAAACGCATTAAAAGTATTAGAAAAACGTTACTTATTAAAAGATGACGAAGGTAATATTGTAGAATCACCAGAAGACTTATTAAGAAGAGTAGCTGGCGCAATTGCAAAAGCTGAAAAAAACTATGAAGGAGGAAACGCAGAAGAAATGGAAGAAAAATTCTTTAATATGATGAAAGAACTTGAATTTATGCCAAATTCTCCAACATTAATGAATGCAGGAACTGAAATTGGTCAGTTATCTGCTTGTTTTGTACTTCCAGTTGAAGATTCAATGGAAGGCATCTTTGAAACTCTAAAAGATGCCGCTTTAATCCATAAAAGTGGAGGAGGCACTGGTTTTTCGTTTACACGACTAAGACCTTCTAATGACATTGTTCATTCAACTACAGGTGTTTCATCAGGGCCTGTTTCATTTATGAAAGTATTTGATGCTGCAACTGATGTTATTAAACAAGGAGGAAAAAGGCGTGGAGCAAATATGGGAATTTTAAGAATTGATCATCCGGATGTTCTAGATTTCATTCAAATGAAAGCTGACATGAAAACACTTCAAAACTTCAATATTTCTGTTGCTGTTACAAATAAATTCATGGAAGCACTTGCAGTTGATGGAGAATATGAATTATTAAATCCTCGTGATGGACAACCATTAAAAACAATGAAAGCCCGAATGGTTTGGGATATCATACTTTCTAATGCATGGAAAAATGGAGATCCTGGACTCATCTTTATTGATGAAATTAATAAGCATAATCAATGTCCTCATTTAGGTGAGATTGAAGCAACAAATCCATGTGGTGAACAACCATTAATGGGTTATGAAAGTTGTAATTTAGGATCAATCAATGTTAATAAATTTGTTTTAGAAGATAAATCCGACTTAGATTGGGACAGACTTAGAGAAGTAATTCATCTGGCTTGTCACTTTTTAGATAACGTTATTGATGTTAATCATTATCCAATCGATAAAATTGCAGAGATGACTAGGAGCACAAGAAAAATTGGTTTAGGTTTAATGGGATTTGCTGATGTTATGTATCAATTAGGAATCAAATATGATTCAGAAGAAGGCATCGCATTTGGTGAAAAAGTTATGGGATTCATAAATGATGAAGCAAATAAAAAGTCTCAACTAATGGCTGAATTAAGAGGAACATTCCCTGCATGGGAAGGGTCAATTCATGAACAAAATGGAATTAAAATGAGAAATGCATGCGTTACTACAGTTGCTCCTACCGGAACAATTGGAATGCTTGCTGAAGCATCAGGAGGTCTTGAACCAAATTTTGCTATCTCATTTATTAAAAATGTGATGGATGGAACTGAATTAGTTTATACAAATAAATACTTTGAAAATATTGCCAAAGAAAAAGGATTCTTCTCAAAAGAATTAATGAGAGAAGTCGCAAAAGTAGGATCAATACAAGGATTTGATGAAATCCCGCAAGAAGTTAGAGATGTTTGCGTGACTGCACAGGATATTGCCCCCGTATGGCACATTAGAATGCAGGGTGCATTCCAAAAACATGTTGATTCTTCTGTTTCAAAAACAATCAACTTCCCTACTGAAGCAGAAATTGAAGATATCGAAGAAGCTTATAAACTAGCGCATAGTTTAGGATGCAAAGGTGTAACTATTTATAGAGACAAGAGTCGTGAAGGACAAGTTTTAAATATTGGTTCAGTAAATAAAAAAGCAAAAAGCGAAGCAGCGCCAACGCCTGCTGTAGCTCCGGCACCCGGAGCGAACAAAGTGAGCTCTTTGGAGCGAAGCGAAGCGAATGTAGCGGAAACTCCAAAAGAACCAGCTCACGACAAACCAGCAGAAGGTATCAAAAACGTTGCTGAAGAAGTTGTGCTACCTTCAATTAGCTCTGAACCTGGAACTTCAGCTCCTGAACAAACTCAAATTTCAGCTTCTTATGCAGAAACTACTGCTGAAGAATTTACTTTACCTCCAATTCAACCTGAAAGAGCGCAGAAATCAATCGGAACTGCAACAATGGTAGCACAGCCTCAAGTAATGACTAAAAAAGAGCTACTAGAAAGCAAAATGTGCCCTGAATGTTCAACTACTTTGCAAATCGCTGAAGGCTGCATGTTATGTTTAGGTTGCGGATTCTCTGCCTGCTCAGTATAATCTGACCACTTAATAAAAGTTTAATGAAATCATTCTTTTTTGCTGAACGAAAATTAGTGTTTGATGTTAGAAATTTTGAAACAAAAGATTTTAAAGAAGGTGCAGAAGAAATGAATGCAGGAAAAGTAAAAGATGCAGAAACAATGCATAGCATTTTAAATGAATCACAATCTTTAAGAGATAAACTAGATAAAAGTGATGTATTCAACAATGAAGATAAAGATAAATGGAAACAAAAAATCGAATTAGCAAAAGCAAAGGCAAATCCAGA
>JAUVDZ010000067.1 GCA_030595015.1 Candidatus Peregrinibacteria bacterium
CTCCGAAGGCCTAGCTGGTGAATCCCGCTTAGCGGGAGGAAGCAGCTCCAGCCCACCTGCTACGCTGTAGCACTGCGGGCAGGCCAAGGAGAAGCATCAATCCCGGAGCGACTCTCCCATCCCCGGATCATACACAGGAAACGATTTATCAGATGAGAAAGTTGAAACAATACTTTTACTACACTTATCACACTTCCTTTTATAAAGAACTCTTTCATTTCTATATGCAAGACGCTTTTGTTGGCGACAATCAGGGCATTCTAAAGGCTCCGGAACATCTAATTTTTTATAAAACTTCTGATCTTTTTCAGTTATTTTATAATCTACCTGACATTTTTTACATTGAGGCATAATCGAACATTAAAAAACTGCATACAATATACAGTTTTTTAGGTTTTTGTGGAATTCTTTAGTTTGAAAGAGTTCTATGTATTCTTTTTTTAACAGCTTCAAAATTATATGGGTGATTGTTCTTATTAACTAAAGTACCAAAGTATTCTTTAACATCAGCTTCAGTTACTAAATGGATATCTGAAATTTTATCTCTCGCAACCTCTAAACAATATGCGCCGGCAAAATCAATAGCAACACCTCTGGGCTCTACTCTTACTTCAACAACATAACCCACCATTTCTTCACCATTAGCAGTTACGCTTACACATTTTTCTAAAATAGCTTCTTTAAGCCTTTTTTCAGGATCATAAGTGTCTTCACCTTCGCGAATTTGTAATAAATCCGCTAAATTTGAAGTAGTTTCTGGTGCTGCCTCATTTTCATATGAAATTCTTAACATAATAAAAGTGATTAGTCGTAAAATAGTATGCTACTTTATAACCAATCTACACAATTGTCAAGGATTGAATAGAATTAATTAATCTCTTTTAAATAACACTTCTCACAATATACTTTCTCAGGCCTCTCAGGTGAATATGTTGTTTTAATCTCTGCGCTACATTTATCACATTTTCGATCCCAGAGTTTTCTAGGATTTCGTAATTTATATCGATCAATATGCCTACAATTAAAACATTTATGGGGTACTGGCGTTTGCATACGCTTATAATACAAGAGTTCCTGTTCAACAACTTTATAATTTTTGCCACATTCTTCACATACCAATGTTTGACCTATAATTTCATCTGTTACATCTTCAATTTCACTTGGAATTTTATAAGTTTGAGATTTATATTCTTTTACGTCTTTATCTTGCCACTGATATTTCCTTTCTTTTGCTTCGAACTTATTAATAGGATAAAATAACTGAGCAACGGTCTCATTGTAGCCAAAAGATGAAAGTTGGATTGGAAAAAACTGACCGAATTCATTAGTTTTAATCATATGCTCAGCTATTTGCCCTGCAAGTTTTTCATATTCTTCTTTTGAATATTGTTTATTAAAAATACAATATGACTTTTTTGTTAAACCAACTGATCCAAAAATATCATGCGATCCTTTCCAACAAAATATTGAATGATAAAGATTATTTGAATCAAATCCACAATAAAATGAACCTATAATTCGCTCTGCACCAGCTCCTACACATTCCCCGTTATAACAAAGACTCATCCTATCGCCCCAAATATCGATATCGTAACAATCATTTGATGATAATTGAACATTAGTGCAAAACTTACAATCACGAACACTATCGCAATCAAAACAAAAATCTGAACCTTTGCTATTATGCACGTTATCACCTGAAACATTCTCATTCATATGACCTCTAAATTCCTTCTTAAACTGCTCAATATTAAATTTTTGAAAAATTTCTTTAGCTTTTTGCACATTATCGTAATTATGAAGCTCTAAAAATTTCATTTTTTCTTCGTACTTTTCTTTTGTATGTGGTTCATTAAAAATGTAATAATCTTTTCTATGCAAATTCGCACATCCAAAGCAATTTTTACATCCAATACAATCAACCAAAAAAGCGCTATCACTACAGTTAAAACAGAACTGTGAATATTTCAGATTGTAACAATCCTTACAATTCACACATTCATAGCAAAGTTCGCACATTTGAAGAGTCAAAAAGTCACAACAATCTTTTAATCCAACAAAAGTTTCTCCGTAATAACAATCTTTTGCCTGTTCACCATCAAAAGTTAAATAACAATTTTTTAAACGATATGCATCATGCGTATAATCTGAATTTTCATTATCGCCTAAAGCAATTAAGCCAAGTTTTGGGACATCATCATATAATTCTTTAAATTGCTGAAAAAACGGCCGCGAAAAATTAAAATCTCTTCCATATTCCAAAGGATCCCATCCATCTCCAAAATAACAAGCAGGACAATAAACTTTATAAGATTTATCAGAAGAATAATTTGAAATGAAATCATTCTTACAAAGATCACATTTTCTATGATATAAATTAAATTCGTTTCTAAATGATTGGCGCCTTTGTTGCCTACAGTCAGGGCAAAGAATAGGTTCAGGGATTTCAAAAACCTGCCCATTAAACGTTGGTGAAACTTTTTTATAAAACTCCTGATCTTTCTCAGTTATATTATAATCTGCCTGACATTTTTTGCATTGTTTTATCATACTACTTCTTTAAGATAACACTGCTCACAGTATACCTTTTCAGGCCTCTCAGGTGAATATGTTGTTTGGATCTCAACAGAACACTTATCACAATTTCGATCCCATAGTTTTCGAGGATTTTTCCATGATTGCATTTCTAATTGTCTACAATCAGAACATTTTTTTGATAAAGGTGCATTTATTTTTTTATGAAGCAATAATTCCTGAGGCTGAATTTTATAATTCTTCTCACAATCTTCGCATGCCAAAATTTCATCTACAACGCTATCCGGAACCTCTTTGATACTCACCGGCACTTTATATGTTGCAGGCTTATATTCCTTTGGATCCTTATCCTGCCACTTAAATCCTTGTTTTAAGGCCTGTTCTTTAGTTAACGGGAAGTAATCCTGCGCAGATGAATGATTATAAGGATAAAGCGATAAAGATGAAGGAAAGAACTCTCCGTACTCTTCAGTTTTCTTCATATGTTCAATAATTTTATCTTTAAGCGTAAAATAATCCTCTTTTGAATAGTTTTTATTTAAAATACAATATTTTTCTTTTTTATGAAGCCCATCACATCCAAAACAATCAGAAATCCCCATTGAAATATAAATATAAGTACAATCAGAACTCACAACAGGACAAAAACTTAGCTTTGTATTAACGGTTCTGTCACCACCTGTACTAATTTCATAAGCAAGTTCAACTTTTTCATCATGATTAGTTGTATCCATACAATCATTTACATTTACACATCCAACCATATATTTTGAATCCTCAACATTTATGCAGTCATAACTTTCATGTGCATTTTTACAATTTCTTAAATAATTTCCTGAAGAATTTTCACATTGAATTTGATTTTGATATTTTTTTAGAATTGTTTGATTAAATTCCTGAAATTCTTTCATTAAATCATTCTGATCGAGATGCATTTTTTCATTAATCAATTTTTCATAGTCTTCTTTTGAATATTTTTGATTTTTAAAATGATATTCTTTATTCATTAATCCGCTACACATAAAGCAATTCTTGCATCCAATACAATTATCTAAATAAGCTGATTCACTACAACCCTTACAATTAATTAAGTGATGACAATTATAACAATTTTGAGAATTAACACTGTAATAAACAAGCTCGCAGTCATCCAAAATAATCCCGTCACTACAATCCTTACACTTTTGACTCTTGGTTAAATAATAAATATCCTCAGAATAATAAGTTCCCGCGCACATGTATGCATTTTTGCAATAAGCAAGCAAAGTATTATAATCAGAATTTTCACAATCATAAATTAACATGCCTGCTTTTGGAACCTTCATCATTAATTCATGAAATTGATCAAAAAACGGACGACTGAAGTCATACTCCTGCCCATAATCTAATGGATCCCAATCATCACTCCACCAACAATCATGACAATAAATTGGAAACTCTTCTTTTTCACGAAAAAAAGTAATAATCGATTTTTCACATTTATCACATTTCCCCTTTGAGAGATATCTTTCGTTTCTTAACGATAATCGACGTTGTAATCTGCAATCAGGGCAAAAAGTAGGCTCTGGAACATCGATTTTTTTATAAAAATCCCGATCATCCTGAGTAATCTCAAAATTTTGCGAACAATTTTTACACTTATTCTCCATAAAATTGATTAAACCTTTAGCATAGTAGCATCTTTACATATTTATTTTAAGAAATTTTTAACTTTTCATTAAATTTCTAATGTAGAATAATTGACATCAATACTTAATTAAATGTATAATATTAATGAAATTAATCAATTTAACTAATTTAATTATGATTTATACATTAAAACTTTTCAACACAGGTCAGGTAACTTTACCTAAAGCTTGGCGTAGCAAGTTTAAAACCAAAAACTTCATCGCTGAAGAAACCAAGAATGGCTTACTAATCAAGCCATTAACAAAAGATGAACTTGTTTACTATGAAACTGACGAAGAATTTGGGATTTACTGTGAAAGTGGGATTAATATTGACGAATTCAAAAAAGCAATAAAGAAACTACATGGATAAAATATTTAAGTTTTTAAAACAAATTAATAAAAAGGATCAACAAAAAATTGACAAAATATTTGACGATATTGTCGATAATAATCTTAAAAATTATAACATAGTGAAACTAAAAGGTTTTAAAGATTATTACCGAATCAGATATAAAAATTACAGAATTATTTATCAAAAACTGGAATCAGAAAATATTATAATAAATGTTAATCACAGAAAAAACATTTATAAATAATCAAACAATCTCTTTAAGATAACAGGTCTCTCAGGAGAATATGTTGTTTTGATCTCTACGCTACACTTATCACAATTGCCATTAAATAGCTTTCTTTTTGGCCGGGAGTCAAAACGTCGATTCAATCTGCATAAAAAAACCTACTCAGGGTCAAACTTAATCATGAGTACAGCTTTATTTCTTTTCAACAATAGTCCAGGATTGATTTGGAATTGTATTAGAAGTAGCTGAGCCGACTCCTGTTCCTTCACCATTGCACATCACTTCATAATATTCATTACTTGAAGTTGTTTGAATTAAAAAGCTTGTACTGTTTGTAATCCATTCATCAACTGAATTTCTAATATAAGAATATGAGTTTGATTGATCATAATATGCCGTTCCGTTCATTCTGACCCTACATCTTGCATTAATTCTATTACCACTCCCATTCTCAGTAGATATGCTATAAGACACCTGATACCAACCAGCATCATTCATATAAACTCGACTATTGTTAGTTACTGTATCATGAGTAATCCCGGTTTCTTCACGAGTTTCTGAATTGAATGGTATTGCCGCAGGTGTTGAACCATTAACATTTATTCCTCCTCCACCATCATAAAATTGACCAATTACAGGAGTACCTGATCCACTTGTATCAATTTGTTTCCAGCTCGTTCCGTCACAAACATAAGTAAAATTATCAGTTGTATTATGATATGCACGCCCAGCATAAGTACCATTACAAGTAAGCGCACTTGCTGAATTCTCTATTTTAAATTGTTTAAGTTCATTAAAATTTAAAAGAAGATCATCACTTAAAATAAATGCTTGTGCTGTATCATTCCATTGTAAGTATTCGGCTAAAGTAGCACCAAATTGAAGATCTAAATCACCACCCGTATCATCTTCATCAATTGTCCACGATTCACTATCGGTTCCTGTTCCAACTGTCCCTGGATCTCCCTGATCACCCTTAACTCCATCAAGTTTTGTAATAGTTAAAATTGGCTCTCCTATAATTGTATTTGCAGTTAATCTTTGAGCCTGAAGAGTGATGTAATCTCCAGAATTTAAATCTGATAAAAAACTACCTGTTGTTGGTCCATGCTCCCCATTATAATTAATTCCTTCCTGATGTGATCCATTTAAAACTGTTGTTCCATTAATATAAACCCGTGCTTGTAAACCATGCGTAACGGCATTATCAACCGCATCAATAGCATAAGTAACTAAATAAACTCCATCTGATTTAATATTAATTCTTTCAATATTTGTGTTGTCGTGCTCAATTACAGAAATATCAGATTCAACATCAGTATTACCAAAAGTAATATCATACCACTGGCTTTGATTAGCAAGAGTAAATCCTGCTGAATTTCGTGCCTGAACAGCTGCTAAAGTATCGCTTGCGCCTCCAGCGCCTCCATCAATCTGCACCCATGAAGTTCCATTACAAACGTAAGAATAAGTATTAGTTGTATTATGATAAACCTTACCATTTACTGTCCCGTCACAAGTCGGAGCTAAAGCCAAATTTTCAATTCTTGCATTTAAAAGTTGATTATTCTCCAAATCCAAATCATCACTAAATTTAAAAGCACCCCCTGTATCATCCCACTTCAAATATTCTCCTAAAGTATTCCCAAACTGCAACGTTATATCTCCTCCGGTATCATCTCCATCATAAATATAAATATTATCCTGCT
>JAUVDZ010000100.1 GCA_030595015.1 Candidatus Peregrinibacteria bacterium
ACTATTTTTACCCTCAACCGCACTTGCTCACAACATTGGCGGAAGCGGTCTTTTAAGCGGCCTTTCCCACCCTTTATTTGGACTTGATCACTTATTGGCAATGGTTGCCGTTGGTGTAATCAGTACTCAGGTTGGCAAAAAAACTGTTTGGAAAGTACCTGCTACTTTTGTAGCATTTATGATAATCGGTGGATTCTTGGCTATTTCCGGGCTTCCATTACCAGGAGTTGAAATAGGGATTGCTCTTTCTGTATTGATCCTTGGTGTTGCAATCGCATTGCACAAAACAACACCTACAACATTGGCAATACTGTTTGTTGCTATTTTTGCAATATTTCACGGACATGCACATGGCTCAGAAATGCCATTAATTGCAAATGCCGAGTTATATGCACTAGGATTTGTTTCTTCAACTACATTACTACACATTGCTGGTGTATTAATCGGACATTTTGCTAAAAAAACACAAGTGACTCAGGGCGTTCTTAGATTTGCAGGTGCAGGTGTAGGTTTAATGGGATTCTTATTTTTATTTAGCGTTATTTAACAAATAAATCATGTTAGAAGAAAATCAAAAAGCACCAGATTTTACCTTACCTGATACAAACGAAAATCCAGTTAAACTTTCGGATTTTAAAGGGAAGTGGATTGTTTTATATTTCTATCCAAGAGACAACACCCCTGGTTGTACAATCGAAGCAATTGATTTTTCAGCGCGTAAAAATGAGTTCGAAAAATTGAATGCAGTTGTTTTTGGGGTTAGCAAAGATTCGTGTGCTTCTCATCAAAAATTCACAGAAAAAAAAGATCTTACAATTAATTTACTTAGCGACGAAGATTCGCGAATACAAAAATTATACGATGTTTGGAAACCAAAAAAAATGATGGGTCGTGAATTTCTTGGCACAGTTCGAACAACTTTCTTGATCAACCCTGATGGCAAAATTAAAAAAATCTGGAACAAAGTCAAATCAAAAGCGCATGCAGAAGCCGTTTTAGAGATATTGAAATCACTTTAACTAGTCAAAAAAATCTCAACTTAATATTGCACAATTTATGAACAAAAAAGCTGCCTAAATATTTTAATTCCCAACACAAGTGTCAATTTTTGCCTGATCACCATTTGCAGCGATTAAACAGTTATTCATGTGCAGTTTTGAATTAATTCCACTTAAACTCTCAGAAATTTCATGCGAAATAGCTGTTTGAGCCTTCACCTCACCTGCAGTCTGAACTGCTACAACTTTTGCATAAACAAAAAAAGCAACAATTGCGAAAATCAAAACAATAACAACTGTAATTTCCATTTTGAGCTTCTTGAAAAATCCTAATTTCATAATATTGAAGTTAATTTTAGTACATTATAGCACAATCTCTGCTTCCAAAAACACAATCAATCTTTCACGTATAGTCTTATCTGCAATATATTCATCTACCATTTCAATAGTACTATCATCAACGAACCATTTAATATTTTTTAACTTAATGCCTTTTATATAATTCAATACAGCAAGTTTTTGCTCTTTTGTAGGCAAACAATCCCTAACAAATCCTTGATAATCTTGGTCACAACCCGACTCTATTAAATCAAGAGTTTTACATGCTCGTATCGATTCAACCATTTTAGTTATATAAATTCCATCTTCTTCATTTAATTTCAGTAAAAATTGTAAAACTGCATCAACTTCTTTATCCGAATATCCAAGCAAGTCTAAAATAGTAGTCAATTTTGCAAATTTATTATCGTTCAATGTTTTATTATCTAAATAACTATCTAATAAGTAAAATAATTCTATTCTTAAAGGATAGTATGGTTCTGGAAAGCTCTTCATAATTATTGTAGAGATCATTTTGCCTTCTGAATGAACTATAGATCTACCACGATTTACCATATATTGACATAATTCGAGTTTTTTTCTCCAAGGCTGTGGAATAGGCTTGGATATAAATTGTTCCATAAAAATAACATTACTTTCACAAGATATATACAACCAGTCAAGCATGATTTCATTACAACTAGCCAGTAAGTCTAATTTTAGGTAAAATTACAAATAGTTTATTTATAACCTTAATAATATGGAAGTTTTACTAATTCTAGGCGTACTAGCCGTTGGAGTTGCACTTTTTGCTATCAGCGTATACAACGGATTAATCGTCCTAAAAAACAAAGTTGATGAAGGATGGGCAGATATCGATACTCAACTTAAAAGAAGATGGGACCTTATCCCAAATATGGTTGAAACTGTGAAAGGATACGCAAAACACGAAGATAAAGTATTTATTCAGGTTACTGAGGCACGTACAGCTGCAATGGCTGCAAAATCGCCAGATGCCCACGCTAAAGCTGAAAACATGTTAACTTCAACATTAAAAAGCTTATTCGCAGTTGCTGAAAATTACCCTGAACTAAAAGCAAATCAGAACTTTTTAGATTTGCAGGCTACATTAAAAGAAGTAGAAGAACACATTCAAATGTCTCGAAGATACTACAATGGTACGGTTCGTGACTTTAATACAAAATTACAAGTTTTCCCAAACAATGTAATTGCAGGATTTTTAGGATTTAAAGATCGTGAATTCTTTGAAATCGGAGATGACGAGAGAAAGAACGTTAAGGTCTCATTTAATGAACAGGCTCCAGCTCCTGCAGCGCCAGCACCAACGACTGAAGCGCCAACTCCAGCTCCTGAAGCTCCAAAAGCTGAAGAAAAACCTGAAGTACCAAAACCAGAAGCTCCAGCTGAACCTGAAGAGCCAAAAGCTGAAGAACCTAAAAAAGAAGAACCACCAGTCGAAGCGAGCGATGCGAGCTCTATGGAGCAAAGCGGAGCCGAAAAAGAAAAACCTGAATAATCTCACTATCCATGAAAAAACTACTTTTATCGCTATTCGCGGCATTATTTTTGCTACCAAGTGTGGCCTCTGCACAAATTGATACAGGCTACACATGGGATCTCCCAAACTTCACTCAAAACATTGAAATTCTGGAAAGCGGTAAAATATTAGTTGAAGAAACAATCGTCGCAGACTTTACACGCGATGATCATCATGGAATTTTTAGAGAAATCCCAATTAGTTATAGAGACCAATACGGAAATCCTTTTAATCTAAAATTCAAATTAATAAGTGTAACTGATGAAAATGGCAATGATCATCCAATAGCGGAAAAAGGTAAAAACTGGGATAACTATCTAATTAAAATCGGAAGTGCAGATATCAGTTTAGACACCAAGGTTACTTACAATATCAAATACGAAATTGAAAGAGCTGTGGGGTATTTTGGAAATCACGATGAACTTTATTGGAATGCTTATACAGATTGGGAAATTCCGGTTTTAAATTCAACAGTGAATGTAAAAATCCCACAAGGTGCAACAGCTAAAGACATACGAGCTACTTGCTATACAGGTTACTACGGTTCAACTGAATCAAACTGCTCAGCTAATTTTATTGACGAAAACACGATCACTATTAACAAAGCTGAGATAAGCTATCCTTATGATGGATTCACAATTGTTGTTGGATGGCCAAAAAGTCTGGTTAGCGCGCCAAGCGCTTTTCAAAAAACTCTTTGGTTCATTCAGGATAACTGGGCACTTCTAATCCCTCTATTTGTATTCCTCTTCTTATTTTTCAAATGGTGGTACACAGGTCGTGATCATGAATCAGCAAAAGACACAATTATACCTCGTTACAAACCACCAGAGGGCTTAACTCCTACTGAAGTCGGAACTATCATTGATGAGAAAGTTGATATGCGTGATATTTCATCTGTGATAATCGATTATGCAGTTAAAGGATATATCAAAATCACTGAAATTAAGACGAAAAAAGCTATATTTTTCGATAGCGTTGATTACGAATTAACAAAGCTTAAAGGTTATTCAGATGCGCCTGGAATCAAATCTCATGAAAAAGATGTTTTGGGCGAAATCTTTAAAACAAAAGATAGAATTAAGATTTCTGAACTTAAGTATAAATTCTACAAAAAACTAAAAACAATTAAAGCAGATATTTATAAAGACCTTGTTAAAGACAAATTCTTTGTTAAAAACCCTGAAAAAATACGCGAAACTTATTCAGGAATTGGAATGTTTTTAATTGGTTCGCAATTGTTTGTTGGTGGATTTATTTTGGATTTATTCGGATTAACATTTCTTATAGCAATTATTATTTCAGGATTATTAATTATTGCTTTCAGTAGAATAATGCCAAAAAAAG
>JAUVDZ010000094.1 GCA_030595015.1 Candidatus Peregrinibacteria bacterium
GAGGCAGCTCCTGCTCCTGAAGCAGCTCCTGCTCCTGAGGCAGCTCCTGCTCCTGAAGCAGCTCCTGCTCCTGAAGCACCAGTAGAAGGAGGAGAAGAAACACCTCCAACTCCTGCCTAATGTTCAAATTAATTTCTAAAACACTTAGAGATGCACATAAAGATAGGATTGCAAGCCTAGCATCTTCAATATCGTTTTATTCATTATTTGCCCTTGCTCCAATTATAATTATTTTTATAGCTGTAGCAGGGGCATTATTTGGTGAGCAAGCTGCAAAAGGAGAGCTGGTTAATCAAATACAATATTTAATTGGACCTGAAATGGCTTCGGCGTTACAGGTAATTGTTGAAAACGCAGCATTAAGCTCTTCAAATTACTTGTTTGCTTTTTTAAGTTTGGCGATTCTTTTATTTGCTGCCAGTAGAGTAGTAACAAATTTAAAGCATGCTTTAAATAGAATTTGGCGGATTCAACCTAAAAAAGAGAAAAAGTTACATAAAGTTGTTAAGTTTAAATTTCTTTCAATGTTGGCAATTTTAGGAATTGGTTTGTTTCTTGTTATCTTACTGATCACAAGCGCTATTTTATCAACAATCTGGATTTATTTGGGCAGCTTTATTCCTGTTAATTCTGCAGTTTTTCAGATTTTGAATCTTGTTATTTCATTTGGTTTAGTTGCATTTATTTTAGCCCTTATTTACAAAATTTTGCCTGACGTTGATTTAGAATGGCGGGATGTTTGGATGGGAGCCATCCTTACTACAATTTTATTTATGTTGGGAAATTGGTTGATTGGAATTTATATGAGAAATGTTTCTATTGGTTCGGTTTATGGAGCCGCTGGTTCAATCATAATTATTTTAATTTGGCTTTATTATGTCTCTCAGATTTTCCTGTTAGGAGCAGAGTTTACAAAGGTATACTCTTTAGAAAAAGGATCAAAACAGGGTTTTTTTAAGAAATTTTTAGATTAATTTTAAAAAAATTTCATCTGGATTTTAATTTTATATGCTTTAATGGTTGTCCATATCATTAATCTTTTATGTTATGTCTGAAGTATTTTTAATGTCTTCCAAGTTTCCTTTAAAATTTCTTAATGATATTAAACAGCAGCTGATGGAACAAGGTTTGACATGTGAAGTTCTGCATACGCCACAAAGAGCATTAATGAAGGTTAAGCACTGTTTTGGACTAAAATATAAACGACTACCCCAATTTAGAAAAACGCGTAAGGGGCCTTTTAAAATTAACCCTGAATCACATTCAATTACATTTAATAATCAACGAATGAAACTAGGCAATAAGGAATTTGAGCTATTGCTATTTTTAATAGCGAATAAAGGCAAAATAATTAATCGAAATAGTATTTTAGAAAATGTTTGGGGTCCAAATTCAAATCCATTTTCAAATACAGTAGATGTTCATATTGCAAAAATTCGAAAAAAGATAAATACAAACAAAAAAACATATTTAAAAACTATTCATGGAGCAGGCTATTTATTTGAGTATTAAAGGTTTTTCAAATAATTCACAGCTTCTTCAAGTTGATCGTCCACTTGTGGTTCAGCAGCATAATCAAATTCAATGATCCTATCGGGAGTTATCCCAACTTTATCAATATCACGACCCTCCGGAGTTAACCATTTGGCAACAGTTAAACGTAAACTGGAACCGTCGTTGAAATATTGTAGCTCTTGCACACTTCCTTTTCCATAAGTTTGCTCACCAATTATTAATCCTCTTTTGTGATCCTGGACAGCACCTGCCATAATTTCTGAAGCAGAAGCAGATCCAAAATTAACAAGCATTACTAAAGGAATTTCAGATAATCGGGCATCATCCCATACAGGAACTACTTCATTTTCTTTAGCGTGCTTTGTAGCAATTTGAACAGCAATTTTTTTGTTATCAATAAGTTCAGATAAAATATCTACTGAAATATCTAAAAATCCACCACCATTAAATCTTAAATCAATTATTAATCCTTTTGGATCATCAAGAAGAATCTGATTAACAGCTTGATCAAACTCTTCACCAGTGGTTTCACTGAATTGATTTATCGCAACATAACCAATCTCTCCATCAAGAAGCTCATAAACTACACTATCAACCTCAATTGTTTCACGTTTAATAGTCACATCAAATGGGGCATCTTCATCGATTCTAATAATAGTTAAAATCACGCTAGTCCCTTTCGTACCTCTGATTTTCATGATTGCATCATATAAAGTTAAATCAGATGTCGGATCTCCATCAATTTGATAAATAATGTCTCCAGGCAATAATCCTGCTGCTTCAGCAGGTGAATTTTTTAAAGGAGAAAGAACAACCAATAAACCTTCTTCAACTGTTAATTCTGCACCAATTCCTTCTAAATGATTATTTAAATTGTCATCAAATTGTTTAGTTTCTTCAGGCGTCATAAAGACCGTATACGGATCCCCGAGAGCATCCGTTAATCCTTTAATTGAGCCGTAAACGAGCTCCTGGTCATTCGTTACTTTTTGATTATCCAGATATGAACTTTCCAATTTTTCCCAAACTTCCCAGAATAAATTTAAATTTACGTGTTGTGGATTATCATAAGCCTCAATCAACCTCGGACCATCTTCAGTTTCAATAATTATTTTTTGATTCGATAAATTATATTCAGCAAATTTCCATCCAAATAAAAAGAATAAAAGCAGTGCAAGAACTGTAAAAATTAAGTGTTTTTTAGCGTACATCGTTTAAGTGTTATTTAGATTTTTTAGAATTTGATCGATTTGAGTTGCTTTGCCTGTGGCATCATCGATTTCAATCAAAACAGCACCAAGCTCAGTGTCTCCTTCGGCCATTTCATATTTGAAAGGAACCTGATTTATAAAACTGGCAATAATATTTTCTTTATCAGCTCCGATAATTGAATCAGAAGCTCCAACCATTCCAACATCAGTTATATATGCAGTGCCTTCAGGTAATATTTTGGCATCACTAGTTGGGATATGTGTATGGGTACCCACGATTGCACTTACCTGACCATCAATATAGCGGCCTAAGGCTACTTTTTCAGAAGTTGCTTCAGCATGAAAATCAACAAATATCGCTTGTGGTTGTTCAGCTTTTATTACAGGCAAAATTTCATCAAATTTTCTAAATGGACAATCATAATAATGCCGCATAAATACACGTCCCTGAAGATTTATAATTGCAACTTTCTGCATTTTTGCAGTTTCAAAAATCTGATATCCGCGCCCTGGGTTTGTAGGCGGAAAATTCGCCGGTCTAATAACCGGAAATTTCCTATCATTAAGTTTATCTTTGATACGATGGTTGGCGTAAACGTGATTTCCAGTTGTGAAAAAGTCGATACCAGCTCTTTGCATCTCTTTAACATTTTCTTCTGTAATTCCTCTTCCATGAGCCAAATTTTCACCATTCGCGATAGTTAGATCAGGTTTGTGCTCATCTTTTATTTGTGGAAGAAGCTTTGTAACAGTGTTTCTTCCTGGTCGTCCTACAATGTCTCCAATAAATAAAATTTTCATTTAATAATTCTTTTTAATAAACGGTAGTTTTCTTTAAGAAATGCGGATTTTAGCTTATCACATTTTATGTTTTTTTTAAAAATATTTTAGATTTGTTTGGTATTATATTTGCGTATACTTTAACGCCCCTTGAAATGGAACAGATTTTAGGACTATTTATTAGTTTAGTTATGGATGCTCATAAGCCTGTTGAATGCGAGCCTATAGTTATTAATTATATGAGTTATGACTATACATATGATGTCCCTGAGGGGATAGAAGTTGTTCATGATGGATGGAAAAGACGTCGTAGCAATTTATCTATTGCTGATGATTTTGGGAATTCGTTTGATATATATAAATCAGAAAAATATATTTTAGAAGATAGAATAGAATATGATAGGGAGTGGTGGGGTGATGACCTTCTTGGAGAAGAAAGAATTAGTGATGATATTATCAAATTCTATGTTTATAGAGAAGGACCATTTGATGCTTTTGATTCAATGTATTTAGTTGAAAAAGATACATTTATGATTCGAATTTACGGATATTTTCAAGGCGAACCTTCAACACATGCTGTGTTTGAAGAGAAAGCTTTGAATTTCGTGCGAAGTATCGCACAAGGAGCACAAAGAGATGGAACGCATTGTAGTGATGGCTTTAACAGTAATCGTTGGATTTGGGAGTCTGTGTGGGAAAGCATACGCTGATCCTCTCATCTTCATGCCGTTCAAGTATCGTGAGGAGTGGCGTTGTGTTCAGCCGCAGAACGGGTCGTATTCTCACTTTGGGAATCTCGCCTGGGGTGTGGATTTCAACATGGGTTCCGGCTTTGCCAACGACGAAACTAATCCTGCCTTTGGCAAAAACCTTTATTCCCCAGTGAATGGAACCATTGTTGAAGTCAGAGATGGTCTTTCTGATTTCGAAAACAACGGTGGTTTCAACACTGCCAACAACCATGGTTGGGGGAATACCATTGTGATTCTTGATGAGAGTGGCGAATTTTATGTTCGACTCGCTCATTTACGTTATGGTTCAACTGACCATCTGTATGAAGGAATGCCTGTCATAATGTATGAGATTGTTGCGCAGGTTGGACAGACCGGGTTCTCGTCTGGCCCACATCTGCATATCCAGGTG
>JAUVDZ010000070.1 GCA_030595015.1 Candidatus Peregrinibacteria bacterium
CTGAAGCTTTGCCTAACAGTGAACTAGAAGCAATAACGCGTGACATTTTGAAAATTAAAGATAATGAAAAATTACCTACAATTAAAGCAAAAGCTAAGGCATTTACTGGAAAAATTCCTAACGAGACAGTGCGTATTAAAAAAATCCAAATCGCTGCTGAAAAAGTTTTTCCAAGTTCACTTGAAGATAGCTCAAAAGCTCAGGAAGCTGCTATCAAAGTAAGCAAAGGAATTAACAGACTAGCTGATTTAACAAATGCTATACCTAAAAAAGGATAATGAAACACACACACAATCTATTCTTTGCTGAAAAAAGGCTGGCTTATAACTTAGGCAATAGTCCAAAATTATCAAGCTCTGCAGAAAAAGTACCTTCAAGCGTTTGCAAAAAAGCAGATGCACGTTATTTTAGTGTAATCAAAAAAGTTGGTAAATTAAGTGCAGCAAGTTTTCAAAAAAAATTCGAAAAAAGTACTTTACCCGCAAAAGCCAAAAAAGCTGCTATTGAAGAAGTAAACAAAACAAAATTTTTATATCCAACTCAAGAAGCTTTTGATGCACAAGTTACAAAAGTATCAAAAAAACTTATTAAATTAATTATTAAAGACAGTAAAATCAAATCAAGTGATTTGCCCAATCTAATAGACGAAGCACAAGACGGCATTAAAGTTGCAGCACAAGATGCTGCAGGATTTCAAAGTAGCGGTAGTTCTAATATAAATACAAATACAACCAGAAATGCTCAATTCAAAAATATTGTATCAAACATGAACGGTAAAGTTTCAAAAACACAACTACTACAGGTGGTAAAAAACTATAAAAAAATTGCTACTACTGGCATAAATATTGCAATTAACCGAAAAATAAACATTCCCAGGAAAATCAAAAAACACATGACTACTGCATTGAACGCGTAAAACTTCCTTCTAAAAAAAAGTATTGACTTCAACATGCTGCTCGCATATACTAGGCTGGCAACATGTTATTTTATGTTACAAGCTCAGTTTGAGGGCGCCGCATATACAGGGCCAAAACCAAAGATCTTCAAACTGCATTAACCGCTTAAAAACTATGTTAGGAATATTAGGAAAAAAATTAGGTATGACTCGCGTCATTCAAGACGACGGCCGTGTGATCCCAATGACTCTTATCCAGTGTGAACCAAATGAGGTACACCAGGTGAAAACAGAAGAGAAAGACGGATATCCAGCGATAGTCCTCGGTTTTTCTAAATTGAAGAAGCCTAAAAAAACTAAGAAATTCGCTCACTGTAGAGAAGTAAGAATAGAAGAAGGCGAAGAGTATAAAAAAGGAGACACAGTTGATCTAAGTAAATTTAATGAGATTCAGGAAGTAGAAGTAAGTGGAATTTCAAAAGGTAAAGGTTTCCAGGGTGTGATTAAAAGATGGAACTTCTCAAGAGGACCTGAAACACACGGATCTCACCACCACAGAGAACCAGGTTCGATTGGTGCGTGTGCAAAACCAGGAAGAGTGGCTAAAGGTAAAAAGATGCCAGGTCACATGGGTACAGACAAAATCACTCTAAAAAAAGTTAAGGTTATGCACCTTGATGTAAAAAATAACGTTATCGGTCTAAAAGGAGCAATCCCAGGACCAAACAAAGGATTAATATTTATAAAAGCTAAAGCAGCGTAATGAAAGCAGATCTATACTCACAAACAGGAGAGAAAAAAGGACAAGTTGAATTAAATAAAGACTTTTTTGAAGTTCCGTTTAATGGTGATTTGATTCATCAAGCCTTAGTTCGTCAACATGCTAATGGTCGTAGAGCAATCGCTCATACTAAATTAAGAGGTGAAGTTAGAGGTGGTGGACGAAAACCATTTAGACAAAAAGGAACAGGTAATGCTCGTCAGGGTTCACGAAGAATGCCTCAACTAAAAGGTGGAGGTGTAGTATTCGGGCCAAGAAATGACAGAAACTTTAAAGTTGATATGCCTAGGAAACAAAGAAAAAAAGCTTTATTCTCAGCTTTATCACTTAAAGCAGCAGAAGGTCAGATTTTAGCATTAGACAAATATGAAGGAGAAGTTAAATCTAAACTATTTGCTGAAATGATCGAAAAATTACCAATTGATAGAAATGTATTGGTGGTACTTTCTGAGAAAAACGAAACAATTCAAAAATCTTCAAATAATTTACCGAATGTTAAGACTATTTTGGTTAATTACTTAAACATTGCTGACTTACAAAAATATCGTAATATTTTATTTTTGGAAGACGCACTAGCTAAGATGACTGAGGTGTTCGGCGAAGCCGGAGCAAGTGTAACGAGCTCTATGGAGCGAAGCGAAGTGCTAGATCTAGCTGCGAAGAAGGAGTGAAACGACTGATTGAGCAGGTAGAGCCCGTACGACGAAGTGCGAAAAAAACATCAATTAAAGAATAATCATAAATATGGACTTACACAACGTACTAGTAGAACCAATCACAACTGAAAAGAGCGCAATGCTTCAGGATAAAGCTACGTATGTATTTAAAATCAACAAACATGCTACCAAAGTTGATGTGAAAAATGCAGTTAAAATGATTTACGGAGGAGATGTGGAGTCTGTAAGAATTACAAGGACTCAACCAAAGTCAAGATTTGTAGGTAGGAATCTATTCCTAAAAAGAAGAATGGGTAAAAAAGCAGTATTCAGAATGAAAGACGGAAAAGCTATCGATATAACTAAATTCGTTGATTCAAAAAAATCTAAACCTAAGAAAAAATAATGGGAGTAAAAACACTTAAACCAACAACACCCGGCAGAAGAAACATGAGCGTCTACACTTTTGAAGAGCTCACTAAGTCGAAACCTGATAAAAAGCTTATAAAAAGGCTTAATAAAAGATCAGGTAGAAACAACCAAGGTAAAATCACTATAAGGCATAGGGGTGGTGGACACAAAAGAATGTATAGATTGGTTGATTTCAACCGAGTTTCAAAAAGAAACGTTGAAGGAAGAGTTGTTGCAGTTGAATACGATCCATACAGAACAGCATATATTGTTCTTGTTCATTACACAGATGGAGATAAAAAATATCATTTAGCCCCTCAGGGGATTCAGGTTGAAGATAAGGTTATACTTTCAGATAAAACTAAGATTAAATTAGGAAATAGAATGTTGATTAGTAACATTCCTGTTGGATTCTCAGTTTACAATGTAGAACTTAGTAAGGGAAAAGGTGGTCAATTGATCAAATCAGCAGGTTCAAGTGCTAAAATTATGTCTCAGGAAGATGCTAAACATACGCAGATTCAACTTCCATCAGGAGAAATACGACTTGTATCTAAGAATTGTTATGCAAGTATCGGAGAAGTAAGTAATGTTGAACATTCAAATATAAAGATAGGTAAGGCAGGAAGAGTTAGGAATATGGGAAGAAGACCACAAGTAAGAGGAAAAGTTATGAATCCATGCGATCATCCACATGGTGGAGGTGAAGGAAACCAACCTATTGGACTTAAACATCCAAAAACTCCATGGGGAATGCCAGCATTAGGATTCAAAACAAGAAAAAGAAAGTATTCAGACAAGCATATTATTAAATCGAGGCACAGAAAATAAGTCTCATCATAAATTATTAATTATTAATTATAAGTTAATATGGGTAGAAGTAGTAAAAAAGGACCATTTGTAGACCCACGTCTGGTCAAAAAAATTGAAAAAATGAACAATAGCGGGAAAAAAACTATTATTAAAACCTGGGCTCGTGGATCAGCAGTCTCACCAGAATTTGTTGGTCACACGTTTGGAGTCCATAATGGAAAACAACATATTCCGGTATTCGTTACTGAAAATATGGTTGGACACAAATTAGGAGAATTTGCTCCTACAAGAAAATTTAGAACTCACGGAGGTAAACTAGCCAAATAATTATGAAAGCAATCGCAAAACATTTACGGATCTCATCAAAAAAAGCAAATTTAGTTGCTGGATTGGTTAGAAAGAAAAATGCAGTAGAAGCATTAGATATCTTAAAATTTACACCTAAAAAAGGTGCACAATTGCTTTATAAAGTATTGCATAGCGCAATGGCAAATGCTGAAAAGAACTTCAAACAAGATAAAAACGCATTAATAGTACAAGAAATCGTAGTGACTGAAGGAAGAACATTAAAAAGAAGTGTACCAGTATCAAGAGGAAGAGTTCATCCAAGAAAAAAGAGAACAGCACATATAACTGTAACTGTGGGACTGAACGAGCCACAGGCAAGCTCTAAGGAAGGAGCGAAAGCGACTGAAGCAAAAGTTAAAAAAGTTGAAGCTGAATCAAAAGTAAAAGTTGAAAAAAAGGAAAAAGCTGAAAAAGAAGTAAATAAATCAACTAAATAAATTAATTTATGGGTCAAAAAATCAATCCAATTAGCATGCGCATGGGAATTAACCGTTTATGGGATTCTAAATGGTATGCTGGAAAGAAAAAATATCATAAAACACTACATGAAGATTTTAATATTGAGAAATCAATTCGAGAAAAATTAAAAGATGCATCTGTGTCTAAAATTGAAATTTTAAGAACTGCAAATGCTGTGACTATTAATGTTCACACTGCAAAACCCGGATTAATTATTGGTAGAGGCGGAGAAACAATCGAAGCATTAAAAGAACGATTAGAAAAGAAATTTGGAAATAAATTTGGAGTAAACATCCTTGAAATTAAAAAACCAATGCTTGATGCACATTTAGTTGCAGAGCAGGTTGCGAAACAAGTAGAAAGAAGAATCTCCTATAGAAGAGCTGCAAAAATGGCTATTGATAAGGCTATGGAGTCAGGAGCTCAAGGTATAAAAATCAGATTAGGTGGAAGACTAAATGGTGTGGAGATCGCAAGAAATGAATTCTTCTCTAAAGGGAAAATACCTCTACATACATTCAGGGCTGAGATCGACTATGCTCTTGTGCCATCAAACACTACTTATGGAGCTATCGGGGTAAAAGTATGGATTTATAAAGGAGACGTATTCAAAGGTGATACTAGGAATCAAATGGAAATCCAACAAGAAAGAAAAGATAAAGGAGCGACCAAAGGGAGCTCTATGGAGCAGAGCGGAGCGAAAAAGAAAGCAGCACCTACTACTAAAAAAGTAACAACTAAGAAATAATTATGCTCGTACCAAAGAAAATGAAATACAGAAAATTGCATCGTGGCCGAAGCCAATTAAAAGGTAAGGCAATGCGAGGAAGCTCAATGAGTTTCGGAGAATATGGGTTAAAAGCTATGACTGCCGGCGAATTAACTTCAAGACAAATTGAGGCTGCCAGAAGAGCAATTACAAACTACTGTAAACGTGGAGGTAAAATCTGGATTAGACTATTCCCAATGAAGCCTCTTACAGAAAAGGGTGCAGAGACACCAATGGGTAGTGGTAAAGGTGCGATCGATAGATATGTAGATGTAGTAAAGCCAGGAAAAATCATTTTTGAAATGGACGGTGTAGATGAAGAGACTGCCAGAGAAGCTTTAAGAAGAGCAGCTCACAAATTACCAGTTAAATGTAAAATTATTAAATCTCATAAAGCCTAAATATGTTAACAGTACAAGAATTAAATAAATTAACAGTTAAAGAATTAGATACAGAGCTTAAAAAAGCTACTCAGGATCTATTCAAGATTAGATTTGAAATTAAAACCGGATCTTCTAAGTCAAATCATACAATTAGAAACTTAAGAAAATATAGAGCTAAGATTAAAACTGCTAAATGCAGTTTAGAGGCTAGTGAAAAAGCAAACTTCACTGCTCAAAAAGAGGTCGTTACAAAAGAAGAAGAGCCAAAAGCTGACGAAGTGTGAAAAAATAATATACTAACTTAATTAATTATGAGAACAAAAACAGGAACAGTGACTAGTAGAAAAATGAATAAAACTTTAGTTTTAACAGTTCACTCATACAAAACTCATCCTAAATATAAGAAAAGATATAGAGTTTCTAAAAAATTCTATGCTGATAATCCAGAGAATAAATACGAAGAAGGAGATAAAATCACTATTTACGAAACTCGACCATTGAGCAAATTAAAGAGATGGAGTGTGGTGGAACCAAGTGCAAAATCTTAATTACTAAATTCAATCACTTAAATCATGATTCAAACAGAGACTAAATTACAGGTAGCAGATAATACTGGGGCAAAATTAGTACAATGTATCAAAGTACTAGGAGGCTCAAAAAGACGATACGCAAGAATTGGAGATCTTATTGTTGTTTCTGTAAAAGAAGCTGCACCAAAAGGAATCGTAAAGAAAAAAGCTGTTGAAAGGGCAGTAGTAGTGAGAACTAAAAAAGAAATTGGAAGAAAAGATGGATCTTTTATTAGATTCGATGAAAATGCAGTTGTAATCGTTAATAAAGATCTACAGCCTAAAGGAACTCGTGTATTTGGACCAGTAGCAAGAGAATTACGTGATAAAGGATTCCAAAAAATTATCTCATT
>JAUVDZ010000046.1 GCA_030595015.1 Candidatus Peregrinibacteria bacterium
TAAGAATGATCTTGAAGATATGGGTGATATTGATATGGAGAATCCTTATAATGCTGCTGAATCTCCACATTTATCAATCTCCAGAGATGTTGCTACGCAAATAGCAATTGAATATTTCACGCAGCTTCGTGCTTATTTAAAAGCTCGTGAAACCGATGATAAAGAAATAGATGAGATTAGCCAGGGTGTGGCTACTAGCGCTCATTTACTACTGCGACAAATAGAGACAGTTATTCCTAATTTCCCACCATCTGAAAGAACAGAAGAAAATAGAGATTATATTCGGTCTGATTTAAATTTATTTATCGATTTTGATAGAGTCTCGCGTGAATCTGGTTTTATGAATGCATTTACAGTCAGTGATATTGCTAATTTTGAAGCAATGACTGCAGAAGATGATCGTTTTGGCGTTACTCATAATACTTATGGTGGTCTTCGTCCGATTGATATATTGCAGTATTTAAACAGTTCTAATGATGTAGAGCTGCATGATTCTGAAAGCACACCTTTTGTTAAGATTAGTGCAAATGGGACCGTTGATATTGATTTAGAACGAGAAGTATCACTGAAAACAGGGCTTGATATGGCGATAGAGGGGATTTCTGATCAGGAACAAGAAGAACTTGCAAATCAGATCGCTTTTTCTTCACAAGCTACTCCTCATGAAGATGTTGATTTAACAAAAGAAGCTTTAGAAAGAAACGGACTTTTACCTAAATGGATGGTTCGTTTTGGTGAAACAACGATTTATTTAACTGATAAGTTATTTCGAGAGGAAAGTAAAAAGAAGAAAAGACCAAAAACAATAATTTATATAAAAGATGAAGAAAAGGGTCTCGTTGCTCGGCCTTGTTATAAAAGTAATTCTCAAATTGTTTGGAGATTACTACCTGCTTATTCAAGAGGTTGGTATAATAAGGGAAATGGAGAAGAACAGCTAACGCTTCCGCCAGAACTTCAAAGAGCTCTTAATTATTTATGTCAAACAGAACAAATGAATGAAGCGAAGATGGTATTTTATGGTGCTACTAAAACAGGGAACAGTCTTGCTGATTCTTTTCAGGCTGAAATAAAATGTAAACCAACTACATTAGGAACGGGATTTTTTTATAATGAGTTTTCAGAACGACCAAGTAAAGTTGATCCAAAAGATCCTGAATCTTTTAAATTTGATGATGAAGAAGATAAACCTGATTTTTCTGGTTTAATTGATTCTTGGACGGAAGAAAATGACCTAAGTGGCTTGGTTACATTTGAACTTTTTGAATCGAAAAATGGTCGTTTACGATATTTGTTTTGCCGAGACAAAAGGGGAAGAGCTGGGATTGCAGGAATTGACTTAAAAGATGCAAAGATGACTTCTCAGGGCATTAAAGAACAATGGGTGAGCGGCGATGATCTTTGTACGCCACTTTTTGAGTATTGGGAGCAAGCTGGTAGTTACAAAAATCCTAATTTCAGAGCAGGTGAAAATGGTGAATACACGGATATGTATAAAAATTATTTAAGCCATATCTCACTTATTCAGGAATATCAGGCTTCGGTTGTTGTACGGGCAGCATAATTCCCATTTCGCACATCGCTGCTTGAATATGCGATGAGTGTATGGCATTACTTATGAGCACTAAGGATCTTTACAAAAATATTGACAAAAACCTTTACAATAATCTATTTCGGCGATATAATTAAGATATGTTTAATCCAAATTATCAGTTATCAACAAGGCTTTTTAAGTTTATTACGGAATGTGAGCGTTTCTATGGGCAACTTGAAGCGTTAAATATCCCTTATGAAGTAGAGTTGAATCTTGAAAGAAATAATGAGATAAAATCTTCTTATATTTCAAATAGTATTGAGGGTAATCCTTTATCATTACCTGAAGTCTCTAATTTATTGCTTGACGAGAGAGTTCCTGCAAATAGAGATGAAAAGGAAGTCGTGAATTATTTTAATATTCTTAAAGATCTTAAAAAGTATTCTAATAGTCAATTAACTTTACAAAAAGTTTTACAAATCCATAAGGAATTGATGTCAGGAGTTAATGATAAAATAGCAGGAAAGATTAGGGATAAGGCGATTGTTATTGGAAAATATAAAAATAATAGTGGGAAAGTTGAACTTGAAATAAAACATAATCCGCCTACTCACAAAAAAAAAGAAATTGAAAAGTTATTACATGATTTGATTGATTGGCTAAATAAAAGCGAAGATCCGATTTTTATCAAAGCAGGAATATTCCATCATGAATTTGTATATCTACATCCTTTTGAAGATGGGAATGGTCGTACTTGTAGACTTTTAACTGCTTTGCTTTTCATAAAGGAAGAATATTTTATAAATAAGTATTTTGTATTGGATGATTATTATGACGTAGATAGACCGGCTTATTCAGATGCGCTTCACTCTGCTGATAAAGGAGAAAAAACAAACTGGCTGGAATATTTCACTGAAGGTTGCAAATATTCTTTACAAAGCGCATTAAGTAGAGTAAAAAATGCTTTGAAAACATTAAAAATAAGTGACCGACCTACGAACAGAGAACAGGATGTATTGGAAATATTGCAGCAATTTCGGGAAGTTACATCATCAGATATAGCCGAAAAACTTAATGTTTCAAGGCAACAAGCCCATAATTTGTTGAAAGGTTTATTAAATAAAGGTTTAATTGAGAAAAAGGGGACTACAAAATCTAGTTATTATAAATTAAAATAATTATTTTCAGCTAGATCTCGCATGAACCGGATAGTCAGCGCTACCAAGGAATTCTAGCGACTTCTAAGCAAAAAATACTTTTTTTCTTGACAAATATAACTAAACAGGGGTATGCTCTTCCCGTCAAAACATATTGTTGTCCAAAAGGGAGCATAGTCGAGTTTCATATTTAGACATTCAAAGTTTGATAGCTAAATATTTTTCTTACACATTTCAAAATGAACGACGAAAATACAGCTCAAAAACAAGAAGGAATTATCGCTCGTCTTACAGACAAGGGATTCGGATTCATCACTCGTGAGGGTGAAGAAAAAGATCTATTCTTTCATTCTAATGAGCTTGTAGGTGTAGCATACAACGACCTTAACGAAGGTGATAAACTTTCTTTCGAGGTTGCTGAAGGTCCAAAAGGACTTAATGCTGTCAATGTTTCTCTAGCTACAGAGGAGTAATACTACAAAATTAAAGTACCCCACTAAAGAGTTCGCTCTAGGTGGGGTATTTTTTTATATCTAATATATTTTTTATAGAAAAAGGACCGACAGTGTGGGTACACTGCCGGCCAGAACCCAGAGAAATGTCTGGGGTGTGCACTCAGACAACACTCCAAAGATTATGGAAGTTGTAAGGTGCGGTGGGCTGACTTAGTTGGGGTGGTGGTTATTAACCGTGGTTGCTTCCCAATTCACTCCGAAGATGTTGTCCTCCGTGCAGGTGATCTGCCCGATGCGGGTTTGACCGTTGGGCTCATCGCCCTCGATCGTGTCGATCAGGGTGGAATCCGGTGCGAGGTTGATGGCCAGGAAGCATCCGCCGGGGATCTCGATCATGATTTTGTCGACGTGCATGAGGTTCACGATGTCCTCAGTGGTACTGAAGATGTCGTGTTTCACGTTGATCGGCTTGATGCCGTTGATGCCCTTCGAGATAGCGGTATAGAAGGCCGTGGTCGTGTTGGCAATCTGCGTAGCGATTGCCTCATCCACGGGCGTCAGGTCGATGGTGTTGATCACCTTGTTGGTGCCGGTGTGGGTGGCGATCCAGCTGTTCGCGACCCAGGCGTAGTTCAGCGTGGCGATGTCCTCCAGAGTAACGGTTTCCGTGGTAATTGCCACGTAACCGTCGGCAGTGATGCCGATAAGGGGGTTCTGATTGAGCAGAGCCGTGATCCTGTTGATCTTCGTCTCCTTGTTCGGGTCGAGTCCTCGCGTGAACATCGTGTCCCAGTCGCTCGATTTTAGCAGGATGAAGCCTGTTTGAATCTGCGTGGTGAGCTCAGTCCAGTTCATGGTTGCGATCTCTTCTTGCGTGAGAATTACGATGTTCATTGTCTTGTCCTCCAAGGGGGTTTGATTCGCCACAGTATGCGGCCCTCCTCCGTCCCACCAAACTTTGGTGTTCTAAGAGAAAATCTAAAATCTACTACTGTGAATTGCAGATTTCCTCCTAGAAAGACGGGGTAGGTAAGGAATCAAATTTCCTTTATAAGTCAGCCAAAATTTTAAAGATCGTATGATGCAATAATGTTGCACACACGACGAGCAATTTACGCAAATTTATACTTAAAATCAAGATCATTTTTTAAAAATCGTTGACGTATTAAAAAAGAGCCCGACAGTTTAATGTCGGGCCCTTTTTTAATGAAAACTAAATCAGTGTTCCTCGTAATTTATTTGCTAATCCAGTATCAACATAATCAAGAATTCCCAATAAGAATTCGCTTCTTTCTGTATTATTGAAAATTTCTATAATTAGATCTCTGATAAATGAATCATGCACATTAAACCCTGAATCAGGATGAACATAATTTAATGCAGAAGTGATATAAAGGGTTCTAATCCCCATTGCCAGAACTTCGCCTCTAACTGCAAGTCTGTCTGGATATGCGAATCTATCACCAGGATGAACTTCGGGATCTAGTTCTGCTACAGCTACAATTCCGTGTTTTGCTGCAAAAGGTACAAAATCAACTGCCCAGTGATTTGCAGGGACATCATCGTAATAATATCTATATAAAGAACGATCTTTCGTAGAAATAATATCATTGCCTGTTTCAACCATTCCTGAGGCATTTAAGAAAGTTACAAGTAATTCTGCACGAGTGATAAAGCTATCCCAAGCTGCATATCTTTCATCGTTTATCAATTGACCCTGGATAATTCCTAAATCTTTTGCTTTATACATATAGTTAGCAATATTTTGAAGATAATCTTCATCAAATTGCCCCCATCCTGGATGATTTTCATCAACCAATCTTGGAAAGTCGACAAAGTCATTTTTAGCGTCAGCATTTGCCATTCTTTCTTTTGTTGTATATGGAGGGATACAATATTGCTTAAGAGCAATTATTACAGCTTCGAATCGTATTGTTTTTCGAGCTGGTTTAACTAGTTCTCCTGTTTTTTCAAAATCACTGGTTAAAGTTTGGTAACCATTTAATATATGATAAGGAGTTGATTCTTCAAAGAAATAAAGCTTACTCATGAATTCAACATAAGGCTGCATCCATTCAACTTTATTGTCTTTATATAAAATTTCACGGGCATCATTATAGAATAAACATTGTGCTTCAACTTCCGGTGCAACTTGTTTTATTACTGAGACACCAGCTGGTTCTGCTGGAGGTTCAGTCCTATCATCATCCGGATCTCGATCTCTTCTATCACTTTCACAAATATCCCCACGGTTATTGCCATCTAGATCTTCCTGGCCAGGGTTGTATGCCAGTGGGCAATTATCGCCACAATCAGCAACGCCATCACCATCAGTGTCGTCATCATCTAAACAATTAACTTCCCAACCACCATTAATTCCATCATCAGAACAGGTTTTTAAGTTCATTGGATTAGCCATACCAAGCCATAGGGCTTCAGCATCGGCAACCATTGTTCTAATACCGTAATTTAAGTAGTTATCGAATCCAGCCAGACTTTCAGGAACTGCAGGACTGTAATTGTCTCTGAATCTCCATAGATCAGCACCAAATAATTTATTTGGATCAAAATGTTCTACAAAGATGTTATAAACATTTGTAACTGTTTCACATTCAAGAGCAGGGAATGATTCACAGCTAATAGGTAATTCTTCAGGAAGTCCGAATTGTTCAGCAAATTCTCCAAAGAGTAAATAACTCCAATCCATTGTTCCAACAAATAACTGATCATCAAATACATCCATAGTCCATGTATAATTGTTGAAAGGATTTCCGAATCCAGAAGGACCATAAAGTGGCCACTGCCCATCCATATTATTATCAACTAATATCCATCCACTTAATGGATGGTAAGCAGGGAGTTTTGGCATACCATAAACTAGTTCGATATTTGGTTCATCATCAAAGTTCTCACCTCTGAAAATGCTAATAGATCTATAAGTACCAAGCATTCCTTTTAATAAATCTTCAGGATTATCAGGGCTTCCCCAAAATCCAAAATGAGCTAAAGTTGAAAGCATTGGAACATGCATAGTTCCCCAATAAAGTTTTCCGTTGTATGAAGCTAGTGCTCCACCACCGTAAGTATATGCAGTAACTGTGTCTGGTTCGTAATCAATTGATTCCCAGACTTTTTCCCAGTCATAAGTATCTAAACCTGTTAATCCACCTGGATCAACAGTTGGACTCATATAAAGACCTGCGAACACAGGGTCTCCGCCACCAATTAATTCTGATCCAGGCCATGTAGTAACGAAGATTCTTCCTTCGTGTTCTTCAATTTCTGCACCAGCACTATCAAGTTCACCAACTATTTCAAATTGGAAAGGATTAACTTGATCTCCAGTCCATTTTAATACTAATCCACCGTCAGCAGTACCAACAGTAGTATATAATTCATCACCTGTAACCAGCCATTTTCTAATGTTATTTGCACCTGGGATTAATAAAGGACTTGATCCGATATAAGCACCAGTATCAGTATTAAAAGCAAATAAATTAACTGATCCAAATCCAGGTCCAGCAAGAATTGCTACACCATTGTGACTTCCGGCAGATCTAATACCTAAAGTTGTTCCAATCAAAGGATCAGCAGGAGTAACATCTTTTAAAACTCTGGTTTGAGTGTCGTATTTAAATAATCTAGGAGGCCTCCAGTCACCAATTGCATCACCGCCCGGGAAAGGAGGGGCATAAGGACTTAATCCAAATTCGCAAGCATAAGAACTTGTTTCAATTGGGCTTGTGCTTCTTAAATATCCACCTAAAACCATACAATGAACATTTGGAGCAGTACCAAACCATAATTCATCACTAGCTTTTGTTAATCCCCAAACATACGCTTGGTTAACTTTTGATTCTCCTCCAGCAGCATCACAGGTTTCGCAACTAACGCCAGCAGGATTATAAAAGTTATTTTCATTTCCTAATCCATAAAAACATTCATCTGGCTGTGCTTTTGCATTGTGACCTCTGTAATAAGTTGCAAAATCATCTGCTGCCCATGCATGTAAATGTTCAAGGAATGCAAGAATTTGCATAAATTGATCACTTTGGAGGTTAATTTTTTTAAAATAATCTTCAGTTTCACCATCATTAAAACATCCAGTATCCTGTCCACCAACTGGTCCAAATTCGCTGTCAAAAACATCAACATTAACTTCTGATAAAGTTACACGAATCCAATAATCTTTTCCTAATAGACCAGGAAGATCCGGAGTATAAATAGTAGGATGGATTGTAAAGTCACCCTGAGGTACAGGGAAGTTTTGAACTGCCCATTCATTGGCAGAACAATCAGAGATGTCTCCATCATTCCAATCTCCATCCTGAGTCCAGTCAATCCAGACATTTGCGACCATGTCACTATTGATAGCAAATCCATCAATTTCTAATTCTGTTTCAGTACATTGTCCAACAAATATAGGAATGTCCAATCCGTCGTCGCCATTGTGTACATCAAAAATTACTTCATCCTGATCGGCAGTATTAGTAGGAGGAAAGATATTTTCTCCTGAAGGATTAGCATTCGGACCATCTTCATCAAGAGGGATATCTGCATCTGATTCATAACTTTTCATAGTTCCTAAATAAGAACTGTTTTGATCATGACAAAATCCATGCCCATTTTCACCTAATGGTAATCCCGGATCAAAAACAACCGGATAATTTGCAACATCAGGAGTTGCAGGATAAGCAGTCATTATAATTGATCCTGTAGGTGTAGCAGCAGGGAAGTGATTTCTTGAATCTGGTGCATCACCAACTTCATAAAGAGGATCAACAGGGAAAACAGCGCTACTAAATGCAAATAGCATTGAAGCTACAATTGCACTGAGTACACTTAATAACAGTAGGTTTGATTTTTTTTTCATTTTTATTTTTGTTAAAGTTTTAACCTGCATTTAGATAAATTCCAAGTTTTGTTGCCATCTTTTCAATAACACCAAGTAAGAATTCATCTCTTTCGCTTCCTTCAAATATACTCTTTATTAAAAGTACAAATTCAGGATCCAGCATATTGAAGCCAGAGTAAGTGTTAACTTTGTCCATTCCACTCACGATATAAAGGATTCTAGCACCTAGTGCGAATACTTCACCACGAGTTGCCGGTTTATCCGGGAATGCAAATCTTGCAGGGTCTTCCAAATCATCACATTCATATCCAGCAGCGATTGTTCTTACAGCCATTTCATCATTAGGATCAAAAGTTGAAACTTTTGTGAAATGCATTGGAACACATACGTCTGCAACTATTTTGTTTTTAATTACTAAAGGAATGTATTCAGCATACCAGGCAACCGGAGAAACATCGTAGTAATAATTTCGCCATTTGCTTAATGCTGCTTTAAGAATTTGTTCCGGAGTTAAATCCGCAACTTCAACTTTA
>JAUVDZ010000072.1 GCA_030595015.1 Candidatus Peregrinibacteria bacterium
ATATTAGTTAAAACTGAAGACATTGGAAACGAAGATTTTTATATAGGGCAAATAAGACAATTAGGATTACGGAATGAAGATATAAAAAAATGGAGTGATCTAATGGGATTCACTTCAAGCGCAAGTGCAAGTTTTACCATGATTAGCATTATCCTTGGTGTGATTGGAACAATTGTAGCAGGTGTAACCATATTCATCATAATATTTGTAAGTGTAGTAAACAAAAGAAAGCAAATTGGGATATTGAAAGCAATCGGCATGAAAGAAAAAACCATCGTTTTGTACTTTGTTATGCAGGCTTTGTTCTATGGTGTGATTGGAGTTGTCCTTGGTGCAGCATGTATTTTATTTCTCGTGCGCCCGTATTTCATAACAAATCCTTTAGACTTCCCTGTGGGATGGGTGTCCCTTGAAGTCACATTCGATATTTTAAGGATAAGTAATATCAGTCTGATCGCTGCAGCTTTGATAGGTGGATTCTTCCCTGCATATCGTGGAGCAAAAGAAAGTATCCTGAAATCAATCTGGGGATAATATTATATAATTTATAGATTTAATGATTATTGAAGTAAAAAATCTTAAAAAAACATATGAAGGAAAAGTCCCGACACATGCGCTTAAAGATGTTAATTTTGGAGTAAAAAAAGGTGAATTTGTTGCTCTTATGGGACGAAGTGGTTCCGGAAAATCCACACTATTACATCAACTCGGCTTACTTGATACACCAACTGCAGGACAAGTAATTATAGAAGGAACAAACATTATTTCTTTTTCTAAACAAGAAAGATCTGACTTTCGTTTAAAAAAATTAGGATATGTGTTCCAATCCTACGCATTATTACCTGAATTAACAGCTCTTGAATCAGTTTATTTGCCTTTAATGCTTTCAAATATTGATAAAAAAGAATATATAGAAAAGGCTTCTAAAATGTTAACAAAAGTAGGGCTTGGTGATAGATTAGACCATTTACCAAAAGAAATGTCAGGAGGAGAACAGCAAAGAGTAGCCATTGCCAGAGCATTAGTAAATAATCCAACAATTTTATTCGCTGATGAACCAACAGCAAATCTGGATAGCGAATCATCAAAAGTTATCTTAGAATTATTCAAAAAACTCAATAAAGACATTGGGCAAACTATCATAATGGTTACCCACGAACCTGACGACGAAAAATATGTAGATCGCGTGATATGGCTGAAGGATGGAGTTATACAAAAGTAATAAACCAAAACTATGCACTCCCTCATTTTCTACTTTTCATACCTGGCATTTCCGTTTTTGATACTTTTGATATTCCTGATAATTAAAAAGTTCAAGAATAAAATCATGCTGATTACTGCAATTCTTTTGCTTTTAATCACATTATTGTTTATCTACTCACGATTTATTGAAACAAACCTGATTTTCACTCAAACAACAAGGGTTCAAACAGGGTTCTCTTCTAAAATAATCGTTATTTCTGATATTCATTTAGGAGTTTATAAAGATACAAATTTTCTTAAACGAGTAGTCAGCGAAATAAATGTAATTAAAGATGCTGATGCGGTTTTGATTCCTGGGGACCTCACTTATCACCCTTCAGAAGATCTCGAAGATTTAAAAGCAATGTTTGCTCCGCTAAAAGATATCAACCTCCCGGTATATGCAGTTTTGGGTAATCACGATACAGAACATCCGGGCCCTCCAATCCAACAAAAACTACAAAAAGCTTTAGAAAGTAATAAGGTTATATTCTTACAAAACACCTATGAGACAATTAAAAACACAAATATCACAATCTTAGGTTTAGGTGATAATTGGGCTAATCAGGATGACATTTCTAAAATCAACGAATTCACAAAAGCTGATAATCTAATCGTTATGACCCATAATCCAGATACAACACTTAGATACGAAAACTCAATTCCTGACATAACAATTGCCGGACATGCACACGGCGGACAAATCAGAATCCCCTATTTATACAAATATGCAATACCCTGCGCCGGCGCTTTTGATCAGGGATTATACGAAATGACTATTGGCAAAGTGTTTGTTTCAGCAGGATTAGGCGAAGTAGGATTACCAATGAGACTGGGAATTCCGCCAACAATCGATATCCTGGAATTCTATTAATAATTAAAAACCGCAACTTTTTAGAAGCTGCGTGTTATTGTATTCCAGTTAACACATATAACTAACCTCATATAAAATGAGAAAAATGATCACAATGGGTATAATTGCTACCCTAGCCCTCGGACTTTCAGGATGCATTGAAGCAGACCCAATCGTTGTTGAAGAACCTGTTGTCAAAGATCCAGTTGTTGAAACGAAAATCGTCGACACTGAAGACTACACTTACAACAAGCAAACAGGAGAATTAACTGCTGTTAAAAGCGGTGAAGTTCTTTATGAAACTCCAAATCATCCAAACACAGTATTAGACGTTTTGGGATTAGACGGCGACAAACTTATCGTTTTTGAAACCGGCAATGACAACTCACCTGGCCCTGGATTTATACACGAAGTATGGATAAGCGATAGAGCTGCAGAATCTATCTACTACTTAGATTTATCAGATCCTGAAAAAGGATTGTTTAGCTACGTTATTCCGGAATACAAAATCGATGAAGAACAAAAACTTTTAGAAAACTTCAATGCTGGAGGAGTTCTTTTATACTCAACTGCAGGCTCATCAGCAAATGTATCAACAAGTAATTCAACATTCGACTATACTGCTGAAACACTTGAATCAATGGCTGACGAATGTGGCACAGCATACGAAGAAGGATATTTCGCTGATTTAGTTGAAGATTATGCAAACACTCCAAAATACACTTACGAATTCAAATATAATGGGGATTCTCAGGATCCAGGCATATATACAGTTACTGTGCTTATAGACAGAAAGGAATATGGTACAAATCTCGCTGCAGTAAAAGCTGACTTTGATCAGTGTTTTGCCGGAGGAGATATGTATCCAATTAATGTCGCTTACAATCACATTATCTTTGTAAGTTCATGTGGAAGTGGCATTAATGATGGATCGGACGATCCAATTGGATGTGCTGACATCAGAAAAGTTATTGAACCAACTCTTGGAATTAATCCTGAAATGGCGTTTATGTAAAACATTTAAAAGCCGGTAGTTAATAATGCTACCGTTTTTTTTTATATTCAATTTTGCAAAATCCTCATTTTAGTAATAAAATCTTAAGAGTTATTCTCTAATTCCCCTTTTCATGAACAATCTCATCAAAAACATTATCGGCATTGTAGCCGTAATTGCCACTTTGGCGATTGCATACGCAAGTTACACGTATGTTCAGGTTTACGATCGATCAAGCGAACCAACTAATTACAGAAGCTTTTACGTACAAGCTGAAGGCGAGGCTGTTGGAGTTCCGGATGTTGCTCAGTTCACTTTTCAGGTTATTTCAGAAGGTGGCGTTGATGTAGGAGTAGTCCAAAAAGAAAACACTGAAAAAATGAATAAAGTACTTGCATATATTAATACTGCAGGAATTGATAAAAAAGATATAAAAACTCAACAATATAGCATTAATCCACGATATAAAACTGTTCGTTGTGATTATCAATCAGGCAAAGTTTGTCCACCTCCATCAATTGCAGGATATACAGTTCAACAATCTGCACGAGTGAAAATTCGTGACTTTGAATTAATCAGTACTCTTTTAAGTGAAGTCGTTAAAAACGGAGCTAATTCAGTTTCGCAGCTTTCATTCACTATTGATGACTTAACTGAACTTGAAAACGAAGCACGTGCAGATGCAATTGCAAAAGCTAAGGCTAAAGCTGCCTTAATTGCAAAAGAAGGTGGCTTTTCAGTTGGACGACTATTAGAAATCAATGAAAACTTCTATTCAAGTCCAATGTACGCACAAAAAAGCATGGGAATGGAAGTATCAGTAGCATCTTACGATATGGATGAAGGAGTACCAGCGCCTACAATCGAACCAGGATCACAGGATATTAAAGTTAATATCAATATGCGCTATGAGATAAACTAGAAATCATAGATAACAAAAAAGAGGCCGTTCTAATGAATTGACCTCTTTTTTTAAAATTTAGATATTTTAGTACTCAATACTCTATTTTCTTTTTCGTCTTAAAGCTGCTGCTCCAAGTAATGAACCTAATCCAATGATTACAAGTCCAGGACCACTATTTGCAGTAGATCCACCTGAGTAAGCACTTGCAGGAGCTGCCGCCCCATGAAGTTCTTCAACTGGTGCTGGTTCTTCTGCTGGCGGTTCTTCTGCAGGAGGAGATTCTTCTGCTGCTGGTGCTGCTGCCTCTTCTTCAGCTGGTTCTTCAGCTGGTTCTTCAGCTGGTGGCAGAGTAAGAGCAGGAGGAGCATCATCTTCCTCAACAACAGGATCCTCTTCTACTGTAGCAAAAGGATCTACAAGTGCTGGTGGCGCATCCTGCGCATAAGCAATTGCAGAAAAATTCATTACTCCAACAGAAAGCAGAGCGATCAAAGCTAATAGATTGATAAATAGTTTGTTCATTTTTTATTTTTGTTATATTTTCAGGTATATTTTATCATAAAATAGCCATTTAAGCAACCTTTCGAGCCTGTTTACAATGTATATTTTTTTACATTTTCCCTTTACAAAGCCACAAACATTCGATACTATTGCAACACGGTCATTTTGACCTCTTATATATACGAGAATGTGCACAGTTTGAAATATATAGGAACAAATAGACCGAAACTCATTAAAGCACACAACAAATGGCTAAAAAATTATTTGTCGGAAATATCGAGTGGGGAGTTACAGATGAAGACCTTCAAAAACTATTCGCTGAACACGGTGAAGTTGAAGAAGCAGTTATCATCAAAGATAAATTCTCTGGTCGTCCGAAAGGATTCGGTTTTGTTACATACGTTAACGACGAAGACGCAGACAAAGCTGTCGAAGCTCTGAATGATTACGAACTTAACGATCGTAAACTTGCAGTTAACGAAGCAAGACCTAAAGAGCCAAGAGATTAAGCTCTTTTAGTTTAATCTTCAAAAACTAAATTTAAAAAAAATAGAATGTGTGCAGTTCTATTTTTTTTGACATAAATTAGCTAATTAGGTATAATTTTTTCCTTTTTACAATTAATTAAATAATTATGTCTACAGAATACAATGAAGGAACTCTTATATGTCCTGAAAATAAATTAAACTGCACACGTGCAGAAATAGAACTTTTGATTTCTCAACTCCCCCCTTCAAAAGATTGTAGTATCAAAGAAATAGAAACAACAAACGAAGGAATAATGATTTCTTTCTATAGGGATGCGGATAACATGAGATTCGATATATTCTGGAATGCAAAAGAAAATTGTTGTTATGCGGATCCAGTAGAAGATGTACAATCGTATATTCAAACTGCAAAAGAATCAAAAAAAATGAATCTCGTAGGTAATGTAGATGCGACTAAAGGTCGGGCAGTAGAAGCAATTCAAGAACTTACAGGCTGGTATAAAAAACAGTTAATTGCATTTATCAATGAAACAGGTGAAACACCGGAATCCATTGAAGTTGGATTTGAAAATGGAGACTCTTTAACACAAATAAAAAGAGACACTGGTATTTTAATCACACAAATTCTACAAAATAAATCAAACAATCCTAAATCTCAGCCTAAAACTCAACCTGAAAATGAAAACATAGTAAGAGATAAGACCTTAATCCTTGCTGTTAAACTAATGGCTGGCAGCATAGGCCTTGAACGATTGACAACAGAACTTGGCTTAGATAGACAAACCGTTAAAAGATTTACTGAAAAAAATGTGAAATGGCTACGTCAAAACACTACAAGCACTTTAAGGCAGTGGTTCAATCTTAATACTGACAAATTACGTGAGCTCTTAAAAAATGAAGAACTGGCGAATAGATTCCTTACTGTGTCTGAACAAACAAAATTAGATGAATATTTGAATAATCAAAAAATAACAGAAAGTAATGCCGAATCAGAGGGAATTGATGAATCATTGTTGATTGATAATTATACTGCTTTCGCTGCATTGAGATTGGTATGTTGCAGCAATAAAAAACAGCAAATAGCAGCAGAAATAGGGATAAGTTATGTTACTTTAAACAAGTTTGTGAATAGAAGAGCGAAAAACCCAAAAGCAGAAACAAGGCAAAAGGTAACAACTTGGATAAAAAACAATATTTCAATGATTGGTAGTAAATTTAATATAA
>JAUVDZ010000062.1 GCA_030595015.1 Candidatus Peregrinibacteria bacterium
CTAAAGCTAAACAAATTAAGAAGTTTTTTAATAAAATATTGATGGCAATTTTGCTCATTATTATTATTGGTGGAGGAATGGCAGCTTCAATCAATGTTGAAAAATTTCAAAATTTAATTAGATTTGATGAACATACTTCAGTTGCAACCCGTTTAGAAATTTGGCAGGTTGGTGCACAATTAATTATTGAAAATCCAATTTTTGGAATTGGTCTTGGTCAATATCAGGAAAATTATAATCAAAGAGCAGAAGAAATTTTAGGGAAAGAACCTTTAGAGAAAACTCGTCTTCATTCTCATAATGTATTTATGGAAACATGGCTTAATGCAGGCGTTTTGGGGGTGGTGAGTTTTGTGTGGATTATACTTCTTGCATATTTCCAATTATTAAAAGTTAAGAAAAAAGAGGATCGTTTTCTTCTTTATGCCGGAATCGCAATGCTTACTTATGTAGTAATTCATGGATTAATTGATGTGACTTTCTGGAAGAATGATTTGGCATTAATTTTCTGGCTAATCATGGGAGTAATTTTTTCTTTATATAAAAAAGATGTTTAATTTAAATGGAAAAATTGAAAAAGGAATTGGACTTGGTTCTGAATTAGGTTTCTCTACTCTTAATATTAAGTTAGATGGGTCTAATGAAAAATACGGCATTTATGCATGTAAAATCGAAATGAATGAGTCTATATATAAAGGAGTGATGCATTTTGGTCCAAAGCGATTTGGAACAGAGGATTTTGAGAAGATTTACTGTGAAGTTCATATTTTTGATTTTAATCAGGACATTGATTCAGGACAGGTCTCTATTAAAGTATTGAAAAAAATCCGGGATGTGAGAGAATTTAAAAGTATTAACGAGCTGGTTGCTCAAGTTAATAAAGATATAAATATTGCTAAACAATTTTTTAAAGATGCTTAATTTATTAAGAAAATTCCTATCAGATCAAAACCCACTAAGGTTGTTTTATCACCGTGTTAAAGCTGCTGTGGCAGTGTTGGTATATTGGTTTCCTTCAAAAAACCTTAATGTAATCGGAATAACCGGAACAAATGGGAAGACTACAACAGTTAACTTAACTGCAAAAATTTTAGAAGAGGCCGGATATAAAATTGGAATGGCATCAACTATTAATTTTCAAATAGGAGATAATAAATGGACGAATAATACAAAGCAAACAACTATGAGCCCTTTTACTTTGCAAAAAATGTTAAGGCAAATGGTAAAAGAAAAATGTACTCATGTTATTTTGGAAGTTTCATCGCATGCAATTACTCAGTCTCGCGTGATGGGAGTTAATTTTGATACTGCTGTATTTACAAATATTACTGAAGATCATATTGAATATCATGGAAGTTTCCAATTGTATCTTCAGGCAAAAGGAAGCTTGTTTAAACGTTTAAATCGATCAAGAAGAAAGATTGGAATTCCGAAAGTTTCAATCCTTAATGCTGATGAACCTAATTTTGATTATTTTGATCAGTTTGTTGTTGATCGAAAATATACATATAGTTTAAAAAATGGAACCTGTTATGCAACTGATATTGTTTTGTCTCCTGAGGGCTCGGAATTTACAATACATATTCCGAATGATTCAGTTAAGGTTGAGCTTGGAATGCCCGGGGAATTTAATATTATGAATGCTCTTGCTGCTGCAACTGTGGCTTTAGCTAATAATGTTAATTTACAGGCTGTTAAAAGGGGATTAGAGACTGCACATGGAGTAAAAGGTCGTTTAGAAGTGGTTGATTTGGGTCAGCCTTTTTCAGTTATTGTGGATTATGCTCATTCTACTGATTCGCTTGAAAAATTACTTCAATTATATAAAAAGTTAACGCCTGGAAATCTTTTTGTTATTTTTGGTGCAACTGGAGGTGGAAGAGATAAGGCTAAACGTCCGAAAATGGGAGCAATTGCAGACAACTTAGCAGACTTCATAATTTTAACTAATGATGATCCTTATGAAGAGGATGAATGGCAGATAATTGAAATGATTGCAGAAGGAATAAAAAGAAAAGAAGGAGAGAAATTGTGGAAAATCCCGCATAGATATGAGGCTATTCGACTTGCTTTGACTATGGCAAAAGAAGGTGATACCGTTGTTATCCCAGGATTGGGAGCACAAGAAGTTCAGGTTGTAGGTAAAGAGAAAATACCTTGGAGTGATCAATCTGCAGTTAGAGAAATTTTAAGTAGAGAACATAAAGTTCAATTATAATATGACATACGGATTTTTAAATATTTATAAACCAAAGGGGATTACATCATTTGATGTTATTTTTAAGCTTAGAAAAATTCTTCAAATAAAAAAGATGGGTCATACCGGGACATTGGATCCCATGGCTGAAGGAGTTTTGATAGTTGCGTTAAGTGAAGCTACTAAGATTATAGAATTTATGATGCGGCACGATAAAGCATATTCTGCTGAGATAACTCTTGGATCTGAATCAACGACGTATGATGCTGAAGGAGAGGTTAAAAATGTGAGTAGTCAAAAGCCCGACTTTGATGAAGTGCAAGACGTTTTAATGACATTCAAAGGAGAGATTGACCAAGTGCCTCCAATATATTCTGCTCTTAAAATTAATGGTAAAAAAGCTTATGAATTGGCACGTGAAGGCAAGAAAATTGAAATGAAATCAAGAAAAGTTACAATTAGTGATATTGTGCTTATTGATTACAATTATCCAACTTTAAATATTGATGTTGAGTGTTCAAGTGGAACTTATATTCGCAGTTTAGCGCATGATATAGGGCAAAAGCTGGGGACAGGGGCGTATTTAAGTAAGCTTTTGCGTACAAAAGTTGGTCATTTTTTAATAGAAGATAGTGTTAGTCTTGAAGATTTAGAAGTTGATGGTTTAGAAAAATATTTAATACCAATAGAAGCTTTGTCTCTTAATTTTACGTCTGTTGAAATATCTCGTAATGAGCTTAATAAACTTAATTTAGGACAGTTTATTGAGCGTGATGATATAAACGATGAGGTTGTTTGCGCCTTTCATGATAAAAAACTTGTTGGTATACTTGAAAAGGTAAAAAATACCGACAAGCCTTTATTTAAGTATAAGAAAAAGATAAACACATGATTGAATATCTAATCCCTGCAGTATTTTCTTTTGTTTTAACGCTTATATTAACTTTTGTAGCGTTGAAGCTGTTTCCTAAATGGAAAATGATGGATCGGCCTCACAAATATGGCCTTAAGCGTCAGCCAATTCCATATTATGGTGGTTTAATTTTTGTTTTTGTGTTTGTTTTGGGAACACTTTTATTTGTTCAATTAGATATGAAGGTGATTGGTGTGCTTATTGGAGGTTTGATGATTGCTGGTATTAGTTTTTTGGATGATTTTAAAGATGTAAATCCATGGATTCGGCTTGGAGTCCAGTTTTTAGGAGCTTTAACTGTTGTTATTTCCGGTTTGGGAATTGAATCAATTAGTAATCCTTTTGGAGATCCTTTAGTTTTAGATAAATTTGAGCTTAATGTGCCGTTTGGAGACACAATCCTTACAATAACGCTTTTAGCTGATTTGTTTACGGTTATCTGGATTATTTTGATAGTAAATACAATGAATTTTTTGGATGGATTAAATGGTTTAGTGTCAGGAGTTGGATTTATTGCAGCATTAACAATCTTTATATTAAGTATTGGAGATCATAACTTGTTAGATCAGACTTCGGTTGCAACAATGGCCGTTATTTTAGCCTCAGCCTTACTTGCTTTTTGGCTTTTCGACTTTCATCCTTCAAAAATTCTAATGGGGGATACCGGAAGTATGTTTGTTGGATTTTTAATCGCAGTTTTCGCAATTTTTGCAGGAGGAAAGATAGCAACAGCTTTTTTAGTATTAGGATTTCCGATTTTAGATGCATTTTGGGTAGTCACAAGACGAATTGTGCAGGGAAGATCCCCAATGCAAGGCGATTTAAAACATTTACATCATCGATTATTAGAGGTTGGCCTTACAGAACGAAAAGCACTTATACTTATATATATATTATGCGCATTCTTCGGAGGAAGCGCGATTTTCCTTGGTACAACACAAAAATTATTTCTTTTAGTAGCAATGGGAGTGCTTATGGTTATTATGGCTACGATTATAATTTTTTATGGAATCAGGAAGTTGAAGAAGATTAACAATTAAACCAAATTTATATGTTTAGTAATTCACAAAGCACATATTTTGCAGGCCATAGTCTTGAATCTGATGAAGGAGAAAGAATAACTGCTAATTATCCAGAGTTGAGAATGAATACTGATCTTGATTCAGTCAGAGAATTTATGGATGCGATTGATGTAGAACAAACAACTATTTCTCAATTTATTACGAAGGTACTTGAAGAAGGAGAAGCTTCAAAATATTACGCAACTGCTAAAGCTTTAAAAGCGGCAAGTCAGGAACGCAGATAATGTTGTATTTTTTTAGGTTTTTCATTAGAATGTAGCCCTGTTTTGTCGATCAAAAATTTATGAGTGATATAGTCGCAGATATAAAATCCAGGCTTTCAATTGAAGATGTTGTAGCTCAATATGTTCAGTTGAAGCAGGCTGGTAAGAATTTTAAGGGTTTGTGTCCTTTTCATCAGGAAAAAACACCTAGTTTTATGGTGAGTCCTGAAAAGCAGTTGGCTTATTGTTTTGGATGCCATAAAGGTGGAGATATGATTGCTTTTGTGGAAGAAGTTGAGGGTGTTGAGTTTAAAGATGCAATTGAAATATTGGCTGACAAATGTGGCTTAGACATGAAGGATTATCAACTTTCGGATGCTAAACATTCAAAAACAGAAAAAGGAGAGATTTATGATATACATAGTCATGCAGCTGATTTTTATGAAGAAAAGCTTTGGAATACAGAAAAAGGAAAGAAAGTTTTGAATTATTTAAGAAATCGTGGTCTAAAAGATGAAACTATTAAAAAATATAAATTTGGATTAGCTCCGGATTCTTTTGAAAATACTCATATGGATCTGGTAAAAAAAGGATACAGCAGAAAGATGATTTCTCTTGGAGGCATCGCGGTTTCTAAAGATACGGATAGTCAAAAAATTTATGATAGATTTCGAAATAGACTTATTATTCCGATTTATGATTCAATTGGAAGAATTGTAGGATTTGGAGGTCGTGCAATGAAAAAAGGAGACGAGCCAAAATATTTGAATTCTCCGGATTCTCCGATTTATCATAAAAGTGAAGTTGTTTATGGATATAATTTTGCAAAAGATTCAATTAAAAAAACAGGAAAAGTAATATTAGTTGAAGGATATTTTGATGTGATTATGAGTCATCAGGAGGGGATTATGAACACTGTGGCGACTTCTGGAACAGCGCTTACAAAAGAGCAAATCAAATTATTTAAAAGACTTACAAAAGATTTAATTTTTTGTTTTGATACAGATAAAGCAGGAATTGAAGCCGCAAAAAGGGGATTTGAACTTGCACAGGAAGATAAAATGAATGTTCATGTAATTATCGGTCTTGATACTAAAGATCCAGCAGATTATATTTTAGATCATCCTGGAGAGTGGGCGGGGATTGTTGAAAAACCTGTGCCTTTTATGGATTTTTGTATAAAAGAAATTATAAAGAATCATGATCCATCAACAATTGAAGGCAAAAAGATAATTTTGTCTCAGCTTTTGCCCTTTTTGAATTTGTTATCAAGTACTTTTGAAAAAGATCAATATGTTCGTGAAATTGCATCGAAGTTAGGTACTAATGAAGTGGTTATTTATGATGAAATTAAGAAAAATAAGAAAACTACCATTAAACATGTAAAAAAGCAGGAAAAATCTGAAGAAATTCAGAATAAAAAACCAAGTGTAATTGAGATGATTTTTGGGCTTATCTTAGAGCATTCCGAGGATTTAGAATCATATCTCGAAAAAATAGATGAAAATTTGTTAATAAATCAAGAAAAAAGCATTTACAATACCTTTAAAGATCACTATAATTTGCTTCGAGCAGAAAGTACAAGGAAGGATTTTTTGTCATGTTTCGATGATGAAATAGCGAATAGATTTGAGGTAATTTCACTATTTGTAGAAGATTTATATGGAACTTTTAGTAAGGATATGCTCGAAAAAGAACTAGAATTGTTGATTAATAAAGAAAAAAGGTCACGAATAGAAAGAGAGCAAAGAGTATTATCAATGAAAATGAGAGAAGCTGAGAAAAAGGGAGATAAAGAATTGGCAAAAGACCTTTTACAACAGTTTAATAAGTTAGTTTCCCCTTAAAATTCATATATATGGCACGTACTAGAAAATTCATTGTACATCCTTCAGACGATAAACTTGCTTCATTTCCACCTTCAGTCCGGAAAGTTGTTAAAAAGGGCCGAGAACAGGGTTTTGTAACACAGCAGGAATTAATGAAGGCTGTTCCAAACGTTGAAAAGGATGTTTTGCTTTTAGATGAGCTTTATAGCTTATTTTTAGATTTAGGTATTGATGTGATCAATGTAAAAGATGCAATGATCTGGAGAAATAAAGAGGAATCAGAAGAAAAAGTAATTAAAGCTAAAAAAGAAATTGAACTTAAAGAAATAGCAAATGATTCTATCAGACTTTATCTTTGTGAAATTGGTAAAGTTCCTTTATTAAATGCAAAAGAAGAAATTGACCTTGCCCGTGCAATTAAAAAGGGTGATCAGGTAGCAAAACAGAAACTTGCAGAAGCAAATTTAAGATTAGTAGTAAGTATTGCAAAAAAATATATTGGCCGAGGGCTTTCATTTCTTGATTTAATTCAGGAAGGAAATATTGGATTATTTAGAGCTGTTGAAAAATTCGATCCAAATAGAGGATTTAAATTTTCAACATATGCAACATGGTGGATTAGACAAGCAAT
>JAUVDZ010000133.1 GCA_030595015.1 Candidatus Peregrinibacteria bacterium
ATTGCAAAGGAAAATAAATTAAATTTATTACAAAGTAATTAACCAACATATCAAGGAGCGTCCCATAAACCACACATAAACCACACATAAACGCATTTGCAGCAGGAAGGATTCAATGATGTCAACACCAAAACCTCTCCAATCGGTTAGAAAATTCTATTTCCTGGATTACTTCTATATTCTGCTACAAAGTATCAGAAAACAATCACAACGCAAAGATGTGTTTGATACTTTCAAAGTCTTAAAACAGAAGCACCGCCTTGGAGAATCGAAATACAAGAAGCTGACCGAAGACGGCAAGAGTCTTACAGCAAGACAGCAACAGCGATACCAATACACATTTAAACAGGTTGTTGAAGAGAGTAAAGAATATGGATTTATCAAAGAAGAGGATGGAAACGTCCTTTATTTAACTAAAGAAGGACAAGAGATTCTGCGGAAATATAAAAAAAACGGTGTAACGGCATTTAATCGTTTGGTTTTTGAGTTTATGGAGACCAAATACGAGGCTTTTCGTACACTTGTGGAATTTCTCTATAGCGCAAATCCAAATCATTCGGGCGTACTGATTTTTCCGCATTATTCTCCTCTGCAACTCCATTTTGAACGAAAAAGCATGCGAACAACGAATGATATTTTTCATTACGCTAATGAATTAGTAAAAAAACTTCAAAAGGACATCGAACGCTATTTGGGGCACAAGATCACTTTGCATGATAAGAATAGAGAAGTTCTTAATAAATTGATTAAGGATGAGGTGTTACCCAAAAACCCTAACGAGAGGTTCAAATCCGAAGATTACAATAAAATTACCAAACGCATTCGGGATTTTTGGATCACGTATTTTCTCAAGGAGCTTTATTCCTGTCCCTATACCATGTCAACGTTTGAGTTGTGGATTTACCGGGCCAAGCAGATCGGCGTTATCCATGCGACAGAGACGTATCCTTTTATTAACGGAAAGCTTGTTTATCCAACATCAGTAGTTCTTGACCATACTGGTTCCAAGGATTTTACCAGTATTTATCAATATGACGATGGAAAACATCTGTTTCTCCACGCTCCCATGCGAGAAGCTTTTCAGGATGAGTTTGTAGATGCTCTCGTAAACGGATATTTCACTTTACGGCGAGTTTATAAAAATTATTTCATTAACCTGGCGGCTTTACGCGAGATTGTTTGTTATAATTTAAAAATATCAGGCCAGATATTTGAGCATTGCTTAAACGAAGTTTATCGGTTAAATTTGATTGGTGAACTTCGAATTCGTATTTCCCTTGAAGTCGATAAACTACCGGAAGAGACCAACGCCATGTATTTAAAGCACGAACCAGTCATGGTTGATGGTAGTTATCGCAATATTATTGCTATTGATGTAGCAAGAGGAGAAACCAAGCATGAATAAATTGTTGAAAAAACCTAAACAACAACAGCCTCCAAACATGGAAGGTCGTTACCAACGTTTTAACCTGACAGATAATCCTTTCCCTACCGAACCCGTGAATAAAGATTCTAATGATAAACGTATCAACGGAGAGATTTATGAAGGTGAAATTCGAAGCAAGGAATATGCCCAAATTGAAGAGGCTTTTTTAAAACAACCTCAATCCAATCTTAATCGCCTTCGTCTTGGTTACATTTGCGACACGTCTTACATCGGGCGTGGTAATGGAAAATCTGCTTTTTTAGTGAATTTAATGCGCAAAATAAACCAGGAATACTGCCTTGATATCTCTGACGAGATTAACAAATGTTTTGCTCTGTACGTCACGCCGGAGCCAGGAGGAAGAACAAAAACATTTGCAAGTTTCGTTGAACTTATATTTTCATCAATTTTGCAGTCAAAATTTCTTGATGTCTGCCTGGCTTCCCTCAGGATGGATGCGGTATCCGAAGTTTATCCTGATATTGATTTGACAGCAGGTTTTTCTGACGAAAGAGAACTCATTGATTGTCTAAACTCTGAAACACAGTTGAAACTAAAAGGGATAGACCCTGCCAGACTCACGAACAAAATTTTGGAAAACGATTTTTTCCAGGCTCTTCCAGCCGACTTTCCTTTAACTGCAAGCCGTCGCACCCTTTTCGAGCCATTTGTCACAAAAAAAGAGTTTGAAAACTATTTCAGGAATTTGAAGAAAGGAAAAGAACGTATTGATTTTGTTTTTTCTCACTTAGTTAGGCTATTTATGGCCGCAGGATTTAACGGAGCTTATATTCTTGTGGATGATTTTGAACGTATTCCTGATTTTCAGAGCGCTCGACAGAAAAGGGATTTTGCAATAGAATTGCGATCATGTCTTCTTGATGGCCCGTATGCTAATGCCAAGTATGGCTTTTACAACATGTTACTTGTTCTTCATGCAGGTGTCCCTCAACTGATTTCCGATGCCTGGATTTTATCGGGCTTAGGTAACCGTTATCCTGTATCACTCAAGATCGATTCGAAACACTTGATAGCCTTTGAGAAGTTAAACAGGGAGCATATCTCAATGCTGCTGAAAAAATACCTTACCACATATTGCCTTGACCATGCAAAATGTGATGATCTTGTTCCATTTACTACTGATGCAATCTCTCTTATTGCTGAGATCAATGAAAACAATGCAGCGGGCATACTCAGAACTTGCTGGGATTTGCTGGAAAATGCATCTGAAGATCCGAATCGCGATACAATTGATAAAGATTTTGTAAAAACCAAAACTGAAGGGCCGGAACATGAAATATCCAATGCATCTCCTGGAATTGATGATTTTAAGGCTACAGATTTAATGCGAAAAGCAACAGAAAACAAACTATGAGAAATTATTGCCTGAACGTTGACGAGATTGCTAAGATTTTGAGGTGGCGAGAATGCGGAGAACCAGTTGCATATGAAGACTTGTCCCTGG
>JAUVDZ010000078.1 GCA_030595015.1 Candidatus Peregrinibacteria bacterium
ATATCTTCCATACTAGGGAGTGTGCATTTTTGTGTCATAGCAGAAAATTCACTATCCGTTTTAGGTGATCTATCTGCATGATAAATATCAATATGAATTTGCCCACTACAACCTTGCAATAAATCCACCATTCTCACAGCATAATATTCTCCACTCGAAGCAACAGTATCCCAAACTACATCATTTTTACACCCAAATGAATGTTCCTTCTTCTCATTCCTATTTGAGAAAAAAATATTATCGTGTTTCATGCAAAATTCTAGCAATACCAGAGCTACTTCTTGCATATCACCATTTGTATTCAATAATTCTTGTTGCAATGCCTGTTTTGCTTCAGCAAAATTAGTAAGCTTACAGCTTTCTACCTGGCTTGCGTTATTAATTTCTCCTCCTACTGAAGCTGATATATCAAGAGTTGCAGCTTCATCCGGGCTTACTGGTCTATTCGCTGATACAAATTCAGAACGTTCATTATGGACATCTAACAAAGATAGAGTTTTATCAGGTTGAGTCATAAGAAAAGATTATGATTAAGATACACGTATACATCAACCAGGTATATTTGTCAAGCAATGGTGTCCCCAGCAGGAATCGAACCTGCATCTAGAGCTTAGGAGGCCCTCGTTCTATCCATTGAACTATGGGAACTCAATTTAGCCACAACATACGCAGTAATATCTATACAGATTTTAATACAATGAAATCAGTCTTGTCGTCAGGTAATTGATTCCTGTCTTTTATTTCAAAAACATCCAAAGTTTCATGCTCAGTTACTCCTAATTCCTTTAAAAAAGGTTCTAACTCCTTATCATCTTTAAAATTCATTGGAATAATAATCCGTGGGTCAATATCTTCAATTGCTCTATGCAATTTTTTAATTGGAAGTCCTTTTGTTGAAGCTGCACTTACAAACAAAATATCAATACCACCAATTTTACTTAAAATTTCTTCATCAAAATCCTGACCAATCTCTGCCAAATGACAAATTCTAACATCATCAATTAACATGCTATAAAGAATAATTCGTCCAGTATCAGTATCTCCTTCTTTTTGCTCATTTGTATAAGCTGGAATCGCAATAATCGCTACACCTTTAATTTCATATTCCCCTGGCCAATTAACCATATCCGCTTCTTCTAATCCTTTTACTAATTCAGCTTTTTCGTGATAATCGTCTGTCATACAAACAATATCAGCCTTAGAACCCTCAACAGGATCAATAGCTAAAGTTGTTTTCTTCCCTTTAATTGTAAAAGTACTTTTCCCATGCCAGGTAATTTCCATTTTTAAATAGGTTATATCTGTAAAATCAACGCAAATTGTACTCGAAAATCAAAAAAAACGCAAAAACTTGAAGTTTGTGCTATAAAACGCTAAATTATGAGCAACAAAGTATTTTAATTTCAAATCATGGCAAAACTTACTAATTTACACGCGCGACAAGTGCTTGATTCTCGTGGAAATCCTACTGTTGAGGTTGAAGCTTATTCAGAAAATAATATGGCTCGTGCAATTGTTCCTTCAGGGGCATCAACTGGTGTTCATGAAGCAGTTGAACTTCGTGATGGTGATAAATCTAAATATATGGGTAAAGGAGTGACTAAAGCAGTTGCAAATGTAAACGATATTATTAAACCTGCAGTTAATGGTTGGGATATTTTTGATCAGGAAGGATTAGATGCAAAATTAATCGAACTTGATGGAACTGAAAATAAAGGAAAACTTGGTGCAAATGCTATTTTAGGTGTTTCACTTGCTGTAGCTCATTTGGCGGCAAAAGAAAAGAACTTAGATCTGTATGAATATCTAAATCCAGATGCGACGTTACTACCAGTCCCAATGATGAATATTATTAATGGAGGACAACATGCAGACAGTGGTTTAGACATTCAGGAATTTATGGTTATGCCTTTTGGAGCTCCAAATTTTGCAGAAGCTTTAAGAATGGGATCTGAAATCTTCCATAATCTTAAAAAAATCCTAAAAGCAGAAGGTTTAAATACTTCAGTTGGTGATGAAGGTGGATTCGCTCCGAACTTACCAAATAATGCCTCAGCTTTTGAATATATAATAAAAGCAATTGAGCAAGCAGGATACAAACCAGGAGAAGACGTTAAATTAGCAATCGATGCTGCAGCTTCTGAATTTTACGATAAAGAAACAGGCAAATATTCAGTAGATGGCAATCAGCTTTTAAGCGAAGAAATGGTTGATTACTACGCAGAACTAGTCGACAAATTCCCTATATTTTCAATTGAAGATGGACACGATGAAGATGATTGGGATGGATGGGTTCTGATGAATGAAAAACTAGGAGACAAAATCCAACTTGTAGGAGATGACTTATTAGTGACAAATGTAAAAAGACTAAAAAAGGGAATCGACATGAAAGTAGCAAATTCAATTTTAATTAAACTAAATCAAATCGGAACTTTAACTGAAACAAAGAGCGCAATTAAAATGGCGCATGATGCCGGATGGACCTGCGTTGTTTCGCATCGTTCAGGAGAAACAGAAGATACAACAATTTCTGATTTCGCAGTAGCAATGGAAACCGGTCAAATTAAAACCGGTTCATTATGCAGAACAGATAGAATCTGCAAATATAATCAGCTTTTAAGAATAGAAGAAAAGCTCGGAGAAAAAGCGCGATATAACCAATAATTTATGAGACCAGGAGCACTAACCACTCTCAAAAAATCACATATTAAAAAAATGTTTCCGGCTAGAGACAAGTCTTCGTACAAAGGTCAAAACGGAAAAGTTTTAATTGTAGGTGGAAGTATTGAGTATTACGGAGCGCCTATGCTTTCAGCTTTAGGATCATTGTATTCTGGCGCGGATTTAGTATATTTATATGTTCCAGAATCAAATTTTGATGTGACGCGTTCGCTATACCCTGACTTTATTGTACGAAAGTTCCCAGGACAATATTTAACTCATCAGGGAGTTCGTGAAATTTTAGAATTTTCAACTAAATGTGATGCAATTTTGATTGGACCTGGAATGTATGACCGTGAAGTTACTGTTCGTGCGATTTTAGAATTAATTGAATCTTTGCAAATTCCAACAGTTTTGGATTCAACTGCAATAGAGGTTTTAAAGCTTGTTAAAGAGGTTCCTTTGAGTCAGCCGATTGTAGTTTGTCCTCATCAAAATGAATTTGAAAATTTAACTCATCGTGAAATCAAAGATCGAAAAAACATAGAAGAATTAATTAAATTTGTTAGAACAATCGCAACTGAAATGAAGTTAAATATTCTACTAAAAAGCCCAACAGATATTATCGCTTCACCTTCTGGTGATATAGCTTTAAATAAAACAGGAAATCCTGGCCTTACAGTTGGTGGTAGTGGAGATGTTTTGGCTGGAGTTATCACTTCTATGATTGCGCAGGGGTGTAAACCATACGAGGCATGCCAGGTTGCAGCATTTTTAGTTGGATCAACCGGTGATTTTTTATATAAACAAAAAGATTTCAGTTACTCAGCGACTGATCTTGCACTTGAAATACCTTTTAGTATTAGACAAATCCTTCAATAATGATTATTCACAAAGTTTTCAATAGACATGGCGGAGCGAGCCACGAGCCTTACGACAGCCTCAATGTCAGTTTTGCAATTGGCGATAACGAGGATGATGTTATGGAAAATCGCGGGAGGATCTGCAAAGAGCTCGGTATTACAATGGGCGATCTTGTGAGTTTAAATCAGATTCATAGTGATAAAATTTTGATTGTTGATTCAAAAACACATGGCGAAATTGAAGGCTATGATGCAATGGTTAGTGATATTCCCGGGAAATTTTTAATGATAAAAGTAGCTGATTGTCAGGCAATAATGATGTGGAGCGATGTTAAAGATGTTGTGGCGAATATCCATAATGGTTGGAAGGGATCAGCGCAAAATATTGTTGGAAAAACTCTTACAAAGATGATTAATGAGTTTCAATGTCATCCTTCGAGTATTCATGTTGAAATCTCGCCTTCGATTGGGCCCTGCTGTTCTGAATTTACTGATCCTAAAAAAGAATTACCAGAACATTTACATCAATTTATTGGCGAAAATAATCATGTAGATTTTTGGGCAGCCACTAAAAAGCAGTGTCTTGATTATGGCTTAATGGAGGAGAATATCGCAAGTACTGATATTTGCACAGTTTGTAATAAAAAAGATTATTTTTCATTTAGAGGTGATGAAAAAGGAACAGGAAGATTTGCAGCAGTAATCGGTATCAAGTAATATACGCCCATGAATATTGCGTTAATTGCAGCAGCGGGAGATAGTAAAAGAATGGAAGGGAAAATCCCAAAGCTTCTTATGCCAATTCATAATAAGCCGCTTTTGTATTTTACTGTGGCAAATTTTTACGATAATCCAAATATCGATCGAATTGTGATTGTGATTAATCGAAAAATGAAGAAACCAGTTGAAAAGATGCTTAAAGCATACTTTCCTGGAAATTCAAAAAACATAAAATTGGTTCCTGGAGGAATGTCGAGGTCTGAAAGTGTGCTGAATGGAATCCAATATATAAAAAGATATCTAAAACCCAAGAAAAAAGATTTAATTTTGATTCATAATGGGGCGAACCCAATCGTAACTGACAATGAGCTCACTAAATGTATAAAAAAGGCTGAAGCTAAGGGTGCGTGCATTCTAGGTCATCCTATAAAAGAGACATTAAAAGAAACAAATAAGCATCGTATTGTAAAAAGTCATGATCGAGAAAAGTTTAAACTTGCTCAAACTCCACAGGTTTTTCAATTTAAGATTTTACAGGATTCTTTAGAGAAAATTGGGGCTGATTATTTAAATATGACTGACGAAGCCGCACTTGTTGAGGCGGCAGGAAATCATGTTTATCATGTTCCGGCTTCTGATCACAATATCAAAGTGACTACTCAAAATGATTATGATTTCATAAAGCATGCTCTTGGTGATATACCTGATGATTTTGTTGTTGGGATTGGTCAGGATAGTCATGAATTTTCATCAAAAGGGGTTTTGATTTTGGGTGGGATTGAGATTAAAGGAGAAAAAAAATTGCTGGCGAATTCTGATGGGGACGTATTGATTCATGCCTTATGCACTGGGTTATTGCAGGCAATTGGAGAAAAATCTTTAGGAGCATTTGCTGATGATTGGTGTAAAAAACAGAAGATTAAAGATTCAAAAAAATATTTAAGTAAGATTTTAAAAAAAGTTAATCGAAAAGGATTTGAGATAAATAATATAGGAGTTATGTTAGAAGGAAAACGTCCTAATATTGATCAAATCTCATCAAAAATAAAAGCCAAACTCGCGGAATTATGCAAAGTGCAGGAAACCAGAATCGGAATCACGGCACACACAGGAGAAAAATTAACTTCATTTGGAAAAGGAAAAGGATTACAATGTTTTTGTATAGTTTCACTTAAAAAGAAATGATCCATTATTCACATGCAAAGGTAAATCTGGCGCTTGATATCATTGAAAAAGACGCATCAGGTTATCATGAATTGCGAACAATTTTGCAAACGATTCCTTTGATGGATGATATCGATTTTTATCAAACTCCTGGAACAGGAAAATTTAATATTAAATTTAGAGGAGACGAAGCCAAAGGGATTAACCCTGCGGATAACACTGTTGCAAGCGCAATTAAAGCTTTGAGCAAAAAATGGGAATTTAAAAATGATTATGAAATTTTAGTTAATAAAAATATTCCAGTAGCAGCAGGTCTCGGAGGAGGAAGCAGT
>JAUVDZ010000090.1 GCA_030595015.1 Candidatus Peregrinibacteria bacterium
TGTTTTAAATATTCCAGTATATATAGGAGACATTATACCTTTCATTCCAGACTTCTTTGACCTTCATGATCCATTAGAAACTGTTAGTGACTTTAACTTAATTAATTACAGAGAAGAGCTATTAAATTATATAAATATTGAAAGAGCTGTGCATAATTTAAATACAGTTGAAATGAAAGATGATTTAAATGGATTATCGCAGGATTATGCTGATGTACTGAATGCAAATAATTTATTCTCACATATTGGTCCAGATGGAAGCACGCCCGATACAAGACGAATTGATGCAAACATCGCAACTGAAGTAGGAGAAAACCTGGCACACGCACCTAGTGTATATTTTGCACACCAGGCCTTAATGAGAAGTGCGATTCATCGTGGCAACATCCTAAATCCTGAATGGGACACTGTAGGAATTGGAATAACTTTGGGATCAGATGACAAACTTACAATTGTAGAAGAATTTTCACACGATCCTTTTAATTCAATAGATTTAATCAATTTTGAAAATCAAATTCTAGACTGGCTAAATCAGAAAAGAACAAGTAATATTAATGTCGACAGCCATCTGGTGGATATTGCAAGAAATTGGTCACAGGATATGATCGATCAAAACTACTTTTCTTTTGACTCCCCTTCTGGTATAAACCTCATTGAAACTGTTCAGGATAGTGGCGTTACTTCTGAAGGAAAAGCATTTATCTTAAAAGAAGGGTCGCTGGAATCAATTTTCGACAAATTATTGCAGGACAGCGATATAACCTTAAGTAAATGGAGGGATATTGGAATCGGATTTAAACAAGATAAATGGAGTGGTTTATATGTAACAGTTATATATACAGAATAAAAACTCGTCTCTGAATGAATTTTAAAACCCGAAAAATCAGGTATAATCGAAAGAATTATTTTAAAGATGCCTTAAAGTACATTGGTGGCTTATTTAAGCATAATAAAACAATTCAAAAAGCTAAACACAAAACAAATCTTGGCTTAATTTTATCTATAATTGTTGTTATTGTTTTATTTTTATACGGATGCAGTGCGGTTATTTCAAAAATAGGTCTTATTAATGTTATTGGAATATTTGGAGAGCATCTCGACACTGATGTTTATGGAAATACAAATATTTTACTATTAGGTACAGGTGGAGGAGATCATGATGGAGCTGACCTGACTGATACAATTATTCTTGCAAGCATTGATCAAAACAATAAAATCGTTCCAATGCTTTCAATTCCAAGAGATTTTTATATTGAAATAGATGATTTAGGTGGAGGGCACAGAATTAATCAGATTTATGAATTAGGTAAAGATAAATACGATTCTGTAACTGGCATTGAATATGTCAAAAAAGCAGTTGAAGACATTACAGGCGTTGATATCCACTATTATGTAAAAATCGATTTCACAGGATTCAGAGATATTGTTAATAGCTTAGGAGGTGTTGATATTTATGTAGATAACGCAATTAATGATCCTTATTATCCAAAAGAAGGAACAATTAAATATGAAACATTTACATTAGCTTCGGGTCAACAAAGGTTAGATGGTGATACAGCACTTAAATATGCACGTAGTCGAAAAACTACAAGTGATTTTGATAGATCTAAACGTCAACAAAAGCTTTTATTCGCAATTAAGAATGAGGCTATGAAAAAAGATGTACTTTTAAACCCAGGAAAAATCGGAGATTTATATGGTTCTGTTAAAAAGAACATTGAGACTAATCTCTCAATGGGTCATATCATTGAATTAGCTGAAATTTCAAAAGATTTTAATCAAAATAATCTTATTTCAAAAGTAATAACTGATGATCCAACAAGTTGCGGCGGATTCTTATATGTCCCTGAAAGAAAATTGTTTGGAGGAGCATACGTTTTAGTTCCAATTGGAAATGATTATCATTTTATACATGAATATGTTGATTTAAGTTTCCATTATCCGGAATTAAATAAAAATCCTGTTCAAATTCAAATATTAAATGGAACAAAGACTCCTGGCATCGCCGGGGAAGGCAAAGAAATGCTTAAAAGATTATGTTTTGATGTTATTAGATTCGGAAATGCAAGAAGTCAGGATCTTGAAACTACAACTCTATATTATAAGAGTGGCTCAGAACTAGACGATGAAGGAAATCCGATCAAAGCTGAAGCTCCTGAACCTCTTTATTTCATCAAACAGCTAATCCCCGGAACAATAACTGATGAAATCCCGGATAAATACTATGAAGATGCTTATGTTAGTGAAGCAAATATTATTATTGAACTGGGAAAAGATTACGCAGAAACTAAACCAAACGATATTTTCTATTTATATTATCCAACTGACGACCCAACAAATGATGAAACCGAAGAAGAAACAACAACCACAGAAGGATAGCATGCGTATTCAACGCTATATTGCGCTTAATTCAAGATTTTCCCGCCGAGCTGCAGAAGATCTTATTGATGAAGGACGGGTTAAACTCAATGGCAAAGTTGTTACTGAAAAAGGTGTTAAAGTCGTTCCAGAAGACAGTATTAAAGTTAACAACAAGGTAATTCAACCGAGACAAGCAACAATGACTTTAATGTTAAATAAACCTGCAGGCTACGTTACAACTAAAAAAGATGAATTTGATCGCCAAACAGTTATGGAATTAATTCCATATAATCATCTAGCCCCAATTGGAAGACTCGATAAAGAAACTGAAGGACTTTTACTTTTTACAAATGATGGCGACTTAGCATATAATCTAACTCATCCTAAATTCGAACACGAAAAAGAGTATGAAGTAAAACTGCGTGATCCTCTTTCACCAGAAGATAAAGAAAAGCTTGAAAAAGGTGTAAGAATTGATGGCAGACGAACTGCCCCAGCACGTATCACAAAGCTCAAAGGTAAAGACTGCAACATAATCATTCACGAAGGTCGTAAACGGCAAATAAGAAGAATGTTTGAAATCGTAGACAACAAGGTTATATACTTAAAGCGCATTCGAATCGGAACATTAAAACTTGGAGACCTACCATTAGGTAAATTTAAAATTTTAAACGAACATGTTAACTAGTTTACTAAATCTATATGCCGCAGTAACGCTCGGCACTGATCAAAATATTGAAACCACTATTAAAGAGGATATTAGACCGCAATATGAAATTACTCTGCCTGTTTCAATGATTCCGGTTAAAAAGTTAACTGCAATCAAACCTGTTATTGCAGCTGATGCAGCCATAATTGTTGATTTTGATTCAGGCGAAATTTTATATGAAAGAAATGCAAAAGAAAAACTACAAATAGCTAGTATTACAAAATTAATGACTGTAATTGTTGCTCTGGAAGAAGGAAATTTAGAAGATGTTGTAACTGTAAGTGGTGCTGCCTCAAGAACAGAAGGTTCAAAAGTATGGCTCTACTCAGGAGAACGAATTACACTTAGAAATTTATTAAAAGCAGCATTAATTCAATCAGGAAACGACGCAGCAGTTGCAATAGCTGAGCATATTGCCGGAGATGTTCCATCTTTTGTTGAAAAAATGAATAAAAAAGCAAAAGAATTAAAACTTTACAGCACACATTATGCTAATCCAATCGGATTCGATAACGTTGAAAATTACTCTACAGTAAGCGATCTTTCACGACTTGCACTTGTTGCATACAGAAATCCATTTATAAAAAATACAGTAAAATTAGAATCTGCTACTATCTCTTCAACAAATGGCGAACAATCACACGATTTAAAAAGTACAAATCAATTATTAAGTAGCTTTTTACATGTTCTGGGATTAAAAACTGGACATACAGAAGCTGCAGGTTTATGCTTTGTCTCAGTTATAGACAATAAGAAAGGAAACAAAGTAATAACAGTGGTTTTAAACAGTCCGGACAGATTTAAAGAGACAAAAATGCTCGCAACATGGGCATTCAGAAATTATACATGGTAAAAATCTCCAAATGACATTCGAAGTAGATCTCAATGTGATCATCAGACATCTAACGCTTATCTTTTTCTCTTTTACAAGCGCATTTTTAATTGCTCTATTTTTAGCAAAACCATTTTTAAAACTGCTAAAAAAATTCAAAATTTCCAAACAAATCCGCGAAATTGCTTCAACAGGTGAAAAAGCTTCTCGTTATCATGAAATGCATAAAGGCAAATCAGGTACACCAACAATGGGCGGCATTTTAATATGGGGAACTACATTAATTGTAATTTTAGGAAGCCGCGCACTATCTGCACTTGGTGTTATTGACCGTTCTTTATTAAATAGAAAAGAAACATGGCTACCAATAGCAACTCTAGTTGCATTCGCTTTATTCGGCGCTTTAGATGACTATTTTAATATTAAAGGACTCGGAAAATCAAAAGGAATTAATATTAAACCTAAATTTTTCTGGTTAACAGTTTTTGCTGCAATTGGAGCCTGGTACTTTTATTTCAAACTCGGCTACGACCAGGTTCATTTACCTTTCTTGGGCGACTTATTTTTAGGATTCTGGTACATTCCCCTGTTTATGCTCGTCATAATAGCCACAGCTAATGCAGTTAACTTTACAGACGGACTTGATGGACTTGCAGGTGGCTTGCTGGTAATTGCCTTTGCATCTTTTGGAATAATTGCTTTTGCAAAAGGACTTTTAATTCTTTCTGCATTATGTGCAGTTTTAACAGGAGCAAACCTTGCATTTTTATGGCATAACATCCCTCCGGCCAAATTTTATATGGGTGACACAGGTTCACTCGCATTAGGAGCAACTCTGGGTGTTATAGCAATGCTAACAGATTCATTTATACCTTTACTGTTAATTGGATTTATCTTTGTAATTGAAACTCTTTCAAT
>JAUVDZ010000006.1 GCA_030595015.1 Candidatus Peregrinibacteria bacterium
ACCATTGCAAGGAGCTTTTTCATAACATCATTAAAGGTTTCGCCTTTTTCTTTTAGTTTTCGAAGTTCCAATTCAACCTCTGATTCAACCTGAAAACTTAGAGTTTTAAAATCCCTCCCGGGAGGGATTTCCATTTTTGGAGCTTTTTGTTCACGTGCATATAATTCAAGAGCTGGTTTGCTCATTGTTTGCACCTTTTTAGCTAATTCATTTTGATTTTCTTTTGTTGCCATTGTTGCGATTGCCCTCATTCTATGGACTCCAACTTCCGGCAATATTTCTTTAAGTGCCGGTTTATCTTCAATATGTTTTTGAATCTGAAACACACATTCAACAGTTTTCCTTCCAACTCCTCCGACTTTTGCGGCATATTCGTAAATTGATTGAAATTTATGTTTTTTATGAAGTCCGCGTTTCGCAATTTCAGGAAGTAGGGCAACAAATTTTTTGGTCCATGCCCTGGCATTTTTTCCATATGATAATCCAAGATTCCATAGTTTTCTATCACCCATATTTTGATTGGTTAAGGACCTAAAATGATACCAAAAAATCTCAATCAAAACAAGATTAAATGGCTTAAGTAAGCGACTATACAACATTTTGCAACAGCTGCGAACGAGTCCGAATTTAACATCGCGCCCTCGTCCACAAAACAGCCATCTCTGAAAAAAATATCGAAAAAATAAAACTAAGTTCATCAACTTGCGCAAAAATCCATCAAACTCCAAACCACGAACCAATTTCAATTTTACCAATTCACGTCAAGTCGAAAAATTCACACAAATCGCAAATCTCAAAATCACCAATTCCACCACGACATGCTATAATCTCTCTATGAACTACACAGAATTTGCAGTACAAACAGCTCAGGAATGCGGAGAAATCCTCATGAAATTTTACAACAAACCTGATCTCAAATTTGAACGAAAAGGATACAATGATCCTGCAACAGAAGCTGATTTAGCATCTGAAAAACACGCAATCGCAAAAATTCGCGAGACCTTTCCCGACCATGCAATTTTGGCTGAAGAATCAGGGAAATCGGACAAAAAATCTGATTATGTTTGGATAATCGACCCACTCGATGGCACTTCAAATTTCAAACACTCATTACCAATTTTTTGTGTATCAAACGGACTCGAATAAAAAGGTGAGATAATCGCCGGCGCAGTTTATAATCCTCGAATCGATGAAATGTTTTCTGCTGAAAAAAGCAAAGGTGCATATCTAAATGGCAAACCAATAAAAGTTTCTGATCGCGAAACAAAAGAGTTCAGCGCGGTTGCAACTGGGTTTGCTCCAAAACCTGAAATTATTGAAGAAAATCTGCCAAACTTCAACAAATTTATGAAAGAAGGCTTTTTGATTAGACGAATGGGAGCAGCAGCAATCGATCTTTGCTACACAGCATGCGGTCGCTTTGATGGATTCTGGGAAATCGGCTTAAGCCCATGGGATATAGCTGCCGGCAGCCTGATAGTAAAAGAAGCAGGAGGAAAAGTTACACAAATGAATGGCGAAAAACTAACCATGAAATCACCGACAATCCTTGCCACTAATGGCAAGCTCCATGAAAAAATGATGAAAAACCTCAACTAAGCACCATCATAACCTTCACCCTGAACACCTCGAAGTAAATCAATTGCTTCTCTTCGATCATCAGATTTAAAAATATACGAACCTGCAATCAAAACATTCGCACCTGCTTCTTCGCATAATCTAGCTGTTTTATCGTTAACGCCCCCATCAACTGCAATATCTAATTCAGGAGCATGCTCACGTAGCCATTTAATTTTATCAACAGCGCCAGAAATAAATCCCTGACCTCCAAATCCAGGTTCAACACTCATAATCAAAACCCAATCCAACTCATCTAAATATTCTTCTAAAACCTCAACTTCAGTACCTGGTTTAATTGAAACTCCGGCACGCATTCCAAGATCCTTTATCTTTGCGAGTAAGCCATGTAAATCATCAGTGGCTTCAAAATGAACAGTCAAAATGTCTGCTCCAGCCTTAGCAAAATCATCAATATAATTTTCTGGATTCTCAATCATCAAATGAACATCAAGTGGAAGCTTCGAATCAATGTCCTTCATAACTGGCGCACCAAAACTAAGATTCGGCACAAAATGGCCATCCATCACATCTACATGAATATAATCCGAGTGCTCTTCGATTGTTTTGATATCTTCATTAAGCCGACCAAAATCAGCTGAAAGAATTGAAGGAGAAATTTTAATTTTCATTTTTTAAATTTTATTATCAAACATTTCAATACGCTTTTTGTGCCTTTCTTCAGGGCTAACCGGCGTATCCATGAATTTATCTACAATCTCTAAAGCAAGAGCTTCATCAGTTGTTCTTTCGCCCATACAAAGTGCATTTGCATGATTATGTTCACGTGCTTTTTTAGCTAATTCAACAGTATTGCAAAGCGCAGCACGCACACCTTTGTGACGATTCATTGCCATTGCTGATCCCTGCCCTGTTCCACAAATCATAATTCCCATAGCTTTAGGATATTCCTGAACTTTTTCTGCAACTTCACGGGCAATTACAGAATAATCAACTGACTCTTCACCGTTAAATGAACCTAAATCTGTAAGTTTGTGTCCTTTCTCCTCGAGATGCTTTTTCACAGCTTGTTTAAGCTTATATCCAGCATGATCTGATCCGATGTATAAATCCATATTAATAAATTGTTAACTTTTAAATACTGACGTTACTGATTTCGCTTCATGAACATTTTTGATTATCTTTGCCAATAACGGAGCAACTGATAATACTTTTAATCCTTTAAAATGTTTTCGCTTTGGAACAGGAATTGAATTAGTCACAACCACTTCTTTAAATCCTGCTTTTTTCAATCTTTCTGTAGCAGGATCAGAGAAAACAGCATGAGTTGCAGCTAAATAAATATCTTTGTTAGCGCCTCCGGCACGTAATGCTTTTACTGCATTTACTACAGATCCTCCAGTATCAATCATATCATCAAAAATAATACAAGTTCGTCCTTCAACATCTCCAACTAAGTGCAATAATTCTGATTTATTAGCGCTTGGTCTAGATTTGTGGATGATTGCCAATTCTGCTCCTAATGCATCTGCAAACTTTTTAGCGTCTTTTGCACCACCTGCATCTGGCGATACAACTGTGATATTTTTTAATTTTTTCTTTTTAAAATAATCTGCAAAAAACTTTTTTGTATAAAGATTATCAACCGGAAAGTCGAAGAATCCCTGCTCCTGGTCTGAATGCAGTACCATTGTTACTAAATGGTCAGCTCCTGCAGTTGAAATTAAATCAGCTACAAGTTTTGCTGTAATTGGTTCTCGTGGAGATGCTACTCTATCCTGTCGGGCATAAGGATAATGCGGCATTATAACGTGAATTTTGTTAGCAAAAGATCTTTTAAATGCATCGAGCATCACAAAGAGCTCCATGAGATCTTCATTCACATTTTCAGTTCCTGTTTGAACCAGATAAACGTCTGATCCCCTAACAGTACAACCGGGTTTTGCATAAATTTCTCCGCAAGCAAATCGCGAAATTTGCATATCGCAAAGCTCCACTTTTAAATTCTTGGCTATTTCAGTAGCCAGTTCAGGATGTGAAGTTCCTGAGAATAATCGTAATGGGTGATTTGACATAGTAAGCCTTTTTTAATTGTGTCTTCATTATAGGGATTGACTTGAGTTAGCGTAATTGATTATAATGAAATTGCTGTTGACAAATCCTTGCAAAGGTGTCAAGATGAAGATCCCTTTTTACTTAATCAAACCAAATATGGAGAATGTAAGCCAAAAAACACCAGAAGAAATACTCAGTACTTTAATAATCGACAAATTTGAAACTGGAATGACTCTACAAAGTCACCACACAGGTGCATACTTTGAAGTTATAGCTGTAACCGACGACAATATCAAAATGAAAGTCATAAATGAAAATGATGCTCCGGAATATATAACATTAGAGGTTGATGTTGCCAGACAACTGCTTAAAGAAGTTGATTTAACGATTGATAAAATCTCAGATGCAACTCAGGACAACACAAAATGCACTTTAAATTAATGTTTCTCCTTCCACCAATCTAAAACTTTAGAATATACGCCTTCAACATCGAGGGCGTATTTTTTATATAATTCCTGAGGTTGGCCTGTTTCTCCAAAACTTTTCATTCCAATTTTATGAACACGAACCGGGAATTGTTCTGAAGTAACCTCTGCAACAGCACTTCCAAGTCCTCCCCAAATAACATGATCTTCTAAAGTTACCATCATTCGGGTCTTTTTTGCACAATCAGTTACCAATTTTTCATCAATTGGCTTAATCGTTGGCATATTCACAACCATCGCTCTTAGACCACTGTCTTTTTCAAGCCGTTTTGAAACATCAAGTGCAACATGAACCATAGTTCCTGTCGCCATTAAACAAATATCCTCACCAAACGTCAAAATATCACCATATCCAATTCTAAATTGATGATCCTGATTATAAATAACCGGCATATCCAACTGACTTAAACGAATATATGTCGGACTAAAATCCTTCAGGCATTCATCAACCGCATAATACGCCTCAACCGCATCAGCAGGGCAGATTACCTTCATATTAGGAATCGCGCGCATAATTGCAATATCTTCAAGAGCCTGAAACAAAGGACCATCAGTTCCTGCAACCAATCCCGCACCAGTTCCAACCAATTTCACATTTAAATTAGGATAACAAATACTGTTTCGAATTTGCTCCCAAGGCCTACCAGTAACAAAAATTCCCTTACTAAAAGTAAAAGGGATCTTCCCACGATGTGCCATTCCTGCTGCAGTTGTAACCATATTCACATCTGCATTTCCAAAGTTAAAATGCCTGTCAGGATAATTCTTCTCAAACCGATCAGAACCTGAAAATTGAATCGAATCCGCATCTAAAACAACAACTTTTTTATTTTGACCACCATATTTAATCAAACCTTCAATAAACGCCTTTGCTGTAGAAACATCTTGTCCTTGAGAATAATGCATGATTAGTGGTTTGTGAGAGAAAGTGGGTTTGTGAGAGAAAGTAACTTTCTCTCGATACTTAATTATCACTTTTCGCCACTAATATCAAGAATTTTTAACTTTTACTTTGCACATTTTGCGTATATACAAAAGTGTAAACACTAGCAATAGAGCCGCAAAACCAATGAACGAATAATACATGTAGGCTGAAGGATCGACTGCCAAACCTTCATTGAATACATTTGTTTTTGTCCCTGATAAACCTATAACTTCAGCAGTTAATTCATCTGATGAAATTTGAATAACCTGCGAAAATCCATTAATGCCAATGATCATTGATGCTGCAAATGCAAAGATTGTAATGAATCCGTGCTTAAGCATATAGCAAATTTTACATGACGTCTTTTTCATCTTTTGTTTGGTTAGGATTTTTTGAATCCTCGGTCCCGGAACTATCAAAATCAGGAGTTTTTGTAGATTTTCGAGATCTTATGTAGTACACAAGACCTACTACCATAATAACAATTACCCCAAGGAATATATATAAAATGTATGAACTGTCTTCTTTTACAGGCTCAAAACTAATCACCTGTTTTTCTGTTTCTTTAACGTTAAATGGAATCCCAACTACCTTACTCATCGCCTGATCCGATTCACGAATTGCATATACTGTAACCTTATGTTCACCATATGGTAATTCAATCGGAGCAGTAATGTGGAATTCTCCGGCAGAAATATCTGCAATAATTGATGAAACTCCAACTACACTTTGCCAGGTTGCAATAACCTGGTTTTTATATCCGGCTTTTCCACTTAAAGTCGGCATTTTGCTTCCAACTTCAACTATTAATTCTTTTAATAATATATCGTCTGTAATCAATTTATCAGCTAATCGTTCAGGAGTTGGCTTTTCAACCATCAACGATGAATCAAGTGATACCTTAACCATTGGTGAATTTAATACTTTGCTGTTTTTTGGATCCAACGCTTTAGCTAATAAGAAAAATTCACCATCTCTTAAATCAAATTCCGGCACTAAAACAAATACGCCTTTTTCATCAGTAGTAGTTTTTCCAATTAGAAGCTCATGCCCATATTCATTTCTTAAAATCAAAAGAATTTCCATTTTCGGATTTGGAGCGATCCCCTGAATCAAAGGTCTAAGATCAGTCAAAATCATTCCATTTTTCAAATTCGTAATCATAACGCCAAGTTCACTCAAGTCAGTTTTAGATAAAGGATCAGTATTATATAAAAGAACTTCATCTGCATCAGTTAATCCATCTGCATCAGTATCAGGATTTAGAGGGTCAGTCCCGTATTTAAATTCCAATAAATCAGAAAAACCATCAAGATCGGAATCCTGACTTCCATTTTCAGGATCAATTTTATCAGGAGTATCTAAAGGATCGCGCGGATCAGTCCCATTATTAATTTCAACTGAATCATTGGCTCCATCACCATCAGTATCAGATCTTGTAGGATCGGTTTGATATTTATTTACTTCCTCGCCATCAGTTAATCCGTCAAAATCAGTATCTTTTAATGAAGGATTTGTATTGTATGAGAAAATTTCATCACCATCGTCTAATCCATCTTCATCCGAATCTTTAGATTGAGGGTTTGTTAAGAATACATCTGTTTCTTCTTTATTTGAAAGTGCATCATTATCATCATCCAGTCTATAAACTTCATCTAGTCCTCTATCTGAATAAAATTGCTTATATTTGCTAATCATCTCACTTAACCATGCATCAGAACAATCAGCATTAGGTTCAAAATCATAAAAAGGATCACACATAACTAAACCATGTTCGCATGCATAATTATAGTATCGAACATGCCACCATTCTGAGACATCTCCTGCTTTGGCAACAACATTCTGAAGATTTTCTTCTCCTCCAATCTCAGCAACATATTCGTCGTAATATTTCCATTCAAATCCAATAACAAAATTTAACAACTTAAGAATTTCAATTCTGCTCATTGTTTCGTAAGGTTTAAACGGACTATCTTTTTCCTCGTAATATCCCTGAACCATCCTGTTTCTTGCACCAAATTCAATAGCTTGTGCAACTTTTGCAGGCAAAGGATTCGCATCGCCTACTACATCACCTGCGTCAATAAATGTATTTGCAGGCAAAGGATTCGCATCGCCTACAACATCACCTGCGTCAATAACATCGTAAAAATATGATTCTGCTGTTGCGTTGTAACTTGAATTTATCAAAAACGGCAACATACAATTTTCCCAATCCTCCTGACATTTTGCATCAAGATCAGAATAAACATTATATAAATCAAATTCATTAATTATTTTTTCAGTTACACCTGCACGAGAACATGAAGAAGCGGTCTCTTCAACCTCTGGTGCTGCAGGCCTAAGTTTTCTTGGAACTTTTATGTGTACAGCTTCAACTTCAGGCTCAAGATACTGTTCCGGAGCTGAAGACACCGGCTCCTGTACTGGCTCTTCAGCAGGTTCTTCTGCTGGAGGTTCTTCTACTGCAGGCTCTTCAACTTCTGGCTCTTCTGTTGGGGGTTCCACAGGAGGAGGACTATAAGGAACAACTCTCTGCCCGCCACCAGGACCTGGGTTCCCATCGTCGTCATCATCATCTGCCGGAGCTGGAATATTTGCAACAAATTTCCACTGATTATTGTAATCTGCATGAGACCAAAGTCCCGGAGCATTCACAAATTTCGCTCTAATATAATAAGTTAATCCTTCAGTTAAAGCAGTTCCAAAGCCATCTTCATTATAAATAATATCTTCAGTACGCGCTCCATCTACAACATCTCCTTCATCAGCCCGAGTTAAATCTGCTTTTAAATAATCCCACATAGGAGAACTAAAATCAGCATCATCATCAACCTGAATCTGAATTTGAGTAATCACAGCTCCTGGATCTGAAGGGTTAGTGTGAACAAAACTAAATGCAGGTGTTGTATCAGCAACATCTAAAGGGTCTTCGCTTACACCATCTACAACCTGATACCCTGGTTCCTGTAATAAATCAAATCCCTGAGCCCCGGTTGCCTGAGTATTTACAAATAAAGCGTGTGGCTTATCAGGCCACTTGTAATCATCACAATTTAAAGTAGGAAAAGTAATAGCTCCATCTGTTTGATAACAAAGTGTTGGAGCTGCAGGATCAAGTGCAAAATCAACTACACCCTGACCTAAAACTTCAATTCTATCAAAATCGTTATCTCCTGCTGCAGGAATATATGTAATCTCAGGAGAGCCATCTTGCAATCCTTGCTGTTCTACAATCAAAGTCCCTAAAGGATTATGAACATCTCCTGCAAAAAACATCGTACCTGCTGCTGCATAATGAGCCGGTGGAATACCATCGCCATCAGCGATACCTGAAGTAGCAAATATTTCCCCTCCATTATCAATAAAATCATATCTACCCCAATTAACCCCATCCAATAAAGGTGAAATAATTGAAATCCTTCCTCCACCACCAGCCTCTACCATGTCATCAGTACTTGATCCATTTCCAGAAGCCATAATTGGACTATTTCCTGTAAAAAATGCATCTGGATCAGTTGGCACATGTTCAATAATAATTGTACCCCCTGCACCTCCGCCACCTGCAGAAACTGTTGAATTAGAAGCATTTGCACTTATTTGACCGTTAACTGTAATATTTCCTGTTGAATAAATTCGAACTGCACCACCTCCATTACCACCGGCATCCGGAACACCACCATTCATACCGGATTCGCCATATAAAGCGGGAGAAGCTGCATCCATTTTAACTATTCCATAAACCGAACCGATTCCTCTTCCTTCGCCTTCACCACCATAAGAACCCGAACCATCCAAATGAGCTCCACGAGAACTCAATCCATCTGAAGCAATTTTACCACCTGTATTAATAGTTAAGTCTTCAACGTTAAGTAAAAAATTTGTTTCATTATATGTAGGATCGTCACCTGAACTAATATGGCCGCCGTTATTCACAGTTAAATTTCCTGCATTCCAGGTTCCATCAAGCTCAACAAATCCATCAACAATTGTTTCTGAACCTTCAACTGTAACAACAGCATCAAGCCCAATATTTATATCTCCATCATCCTGAACATGGATCAAATCCACACAATCAAGACGATTATTTAAATCAGCATTTCCATCTAAAATACAATTACCTTCAATATCAAATCCCTCAGTTGCAGAATTATCACTGTTATCGATTAATCCAAAAGGACTAGACGAAGACACAGTAAAAGCCCCTTGCTCATTATAATCAAAAAATCCATTTGGTCCGATTTCAATTGTTCCATCAGCAACTCCACCAACTACAAATTGTGATTCCACTGCAAGGTCATCAATAACTCTTAAAATTCCATTAATCATTAATTTTGATTCTCCTGTTCCGCCTATAAATCCTAAGCCTCCACTATAATAATTTCCGCTATCTTCAATTGGAGTTGTAAGATGCACTTCAACCCCTGGATCAATAGTAATTGTATTAGTAACATTACCGTTATCGGAGGACAAAAAACCAAACTCATAAACATCAGATGTGTCTTTTAAATTAACTGTTGCACCACCACTGGCATCACCTCCATTTGCAAAAAGACCATAAGCTGCATCAATCTGTCCATCTGCATCAATAACGCCATAACCTTCAGCAGCAATCAAATTACTTGCAGTTACCTGCGCATTTGCAGCAACATTTAATGTTCCTCCAATACTTGCAGAACTATTCCCTATTCCAAAATTTTCTACAGAAACAGTTGAATTGCTTTGTGCAGTAAATAAAGGCCCACCAACAGCTCCGGCACCTTTTAATTGGATATTTTCAATATTATTTATATCACCTGAATGATCAAATTCTGTATTTACTTCATCTAATTTAATCTCACCGGCTCCTCCAAATAAACCTGTAATTGTTGACCCTGCATGAGTTGTAACAATTGAATTCCCAGCCATAAGAACTAATCCCTCTCTAATATCTACCAATCCACCAATTGCATTTAAAAATATTGCATTATCTGCTAAATCAATATTTCCGTCTTTTATTTTAATTGTTCCTCCATTATTTTCATATTCAGAATCTTCAACTAAAGATAAATTTACAGGACAATCTAAAGGATCCCCTGCTATATCTATTTTTTCAATAGTCCCTGCATTAATTAATTGTCCATCTGATCCATCCCCATTCCATCCTAATCCAATAAAATCTGCACTAAAAGTTACCCCAGCTGCAATATCAATTAAGGCATTAGATGCCGACCCAGTTAAACTTCTTATAATAGCGATGCCATTACTTGGACCACTTGCAGAACAACCACTATCAAACAATACAAATCTTCCACCATCTAAATCAAGTAAGCCATAATCTAATATATGCAAAGCATCCTGACCAGCATTTACAACACCAAAATTCTGAAAAATGCCTCCCTCTGCAACAGTCCCTTCTATCCATAATCTCCCATCATAACTAAAACTCACAACACCTAAATCAGCATTGTTATTAATAATTGAACCATCATATACATAAACGGAATCTATTCCAGCCCCGCCACTTGAAAGAGTAACATTGGTTACTCCGTTGTTGATATAATCTCCACCATCTAATGCTGCTCCGGGAAATCCTACAAACAACCTGTCAGTATCAAAAGTCCCATTATTTGTAAAAGTGGTAACATCGTCATAAACCTTTGTTGTTTGAGCCACATCAATATCGCCATCATTCGTTACTGTCCCTCCGTTATAAACAATTAAATCATTGGCAGAAGTAAGATTCAACGAACTATCTCTATCAACAACCAAATCACCATCAACTGTTACTCCAGCTGTATTTACTGTTAAAGACCCACCTGTTCCAGCTCCGTCACCGATTTCTAAAATACCACCAGCATCAACTGTAATACTTGTTGCAATTCCAACACCAGTGAGAGTACAGGTATTTCCTACAGTTACTGTTAAATCAGAACCTTCGCCTGCCGACCAACTACAAGTTCCTGCCCAGGCAGCCATTATTTGCACTGGCATTGTTGAAAAAGCTATCCCAAAAGCCAAAATTGCAAAAATTCCACTTTTTAACCAAAAATGTAGTTTTTTGTTTTGTTTAAGCATTATTTTTTATTTTTTAATGTTTGTTTTTCTTGATATATTATACCATAAAAAGCCCTTCTTGGCAAAAGGGCGGATACGTCCTTTGTCTGACAAGGTGGGTTTGCCGGGCAACGTGAAGTTGCCCGGCGTGGTGAGAAATAAATTACATTTGTGGAGGTGGGGTGGGAGGCAGGCTGAATCTCTCGGCATGCTCGTGCTCACAATTGAGAATATCGCGAGCTACTGCGAAGAACTGCTCTATCTCCTGCCGCTCAAGGACACCGGGGGGAACCCGAGGAATGAGCTTATTTTGTTCCAAATAGATAACGTTCTCGAAGTGCTCATGTTCTCTAACTATCAACACGATCCTCTCCATTATTTGATAGTTCTTAAACCCGGGGGTAATATTACGCAACCACTCAATCACTGCAACAAGCAGTACAGGTTCGTACCTGCCGAGTAGCTGATTAATCTTCTTCTCTGGGACATAATATCCCTGAAGCAATCTCTTAATATTGTCCTCGTTGAAATCTGTCGCGGGTTTTCCAGTCACTTTCTCTCCTCCTCCAATTGATGTTTCCGATTTCTCAAATATTCAGCACTACAATAGATAGCAAAATAACCACTTTCGCATGAAAAGGTCATTACAAAATCGTTGAGCGCGATAAGCCGAGTTTAGACCTGTTAATATATACTGTCAACAGCTTTAATTATATTGTGCTGTATCGCCTCTTTTAAGCGCTAATCTTCGCGCTGTACCTGAATTTACCTCCAAAGCATATTGAGCCATATTCACAGGTATATAATGTGGACATTTATCCAAATCAACATCGCATGGCGGCACATTTTCAAAGAAATCCACAACTTTAAAATTTTCATCAAAGAAAACTATATCAAGCGAAATAAACATGTTCGGCATCCAAAAAGCACGTCTTCCTTCTTCTTCATAAACAAATAACATACCTTCACTATCACTCAGTGATTCTTTATATTGAAGCCCTTGTTCTCTTTCAGCTTTATCATCAGCAACTTCAACTGCAAAACTATGATCTCCGGTAGTGGTTTTAAGTACAACTTTTTCGCCTTCAGGACCAAAACATCCAGTTAAAGCAAAAACAAAAACTACAAGAACGATAAATTTTATATATTTCATGATACTAATATATACCATAATAGTACTTTCCTACAAGGTTTTCTCGGGGCACAAACGGATCATTCCAAACCCGCGAATCAAAGCTATTTCCACGATTATCCCCAAGCATAAAAAACTTACCATAAGGCACCTCGTAAGTTACGCCATCAAACTCCCTAAAATTAAATTTCATTTCTTCATATTTCGGATTTAAATAAGATTCGTTTAACGGCTCTCCATCAACAAAAACCTCATTTTCTCTAATAACAACAGTTTCACCAGGCATTCCGATTATCCGTTTAACAAAAATTTTCTCATACTCATCAGTCCCATAAAAAACAACAACATCAAAACGAAGCGGCTCTTCTAAAGAATAAGTCAACGATTCAAACATCACAACATCCTCATGAGAAAAAGTCGGCTCCATAGAATCACCTGAAATATTAAAAGGAGACATAAAAAGAAATCCGAAAAATCCAATTAAAAACTCTTTCATTTATTGCGGTTGGTTAAGTTCTGCAACTGCCTCTTTCATCTCCTGATCACTCAAAGGCGAGCTATGATATCCGGCTTTTCGCTCAGCAAATTGGACCCCTCGCCCTTTAATGGTTTTACAGATTATACAAGTCGGTTTGCGCGTATGTGAAAACGCCTTATCAATTGCATTGAGTAGGTCGTCATAATTATGTCCATTCAAAACTTTGATTACCCGCCACCCAAAAGCCTCAAATTTTTCAGCAATCGGATCAATATTCATAATACTTCGGGTTGTACCGTCAGCCTGAAATTCATTGTTATCGATAAAAGTATATAAGTTGTCAGATTTATATTGCGCAGCTGCCATTGCAGTTTCCCAAATCAGTCCATTCTGAAGTTCAGCATCTGAAAGAACCGCAAAAACTCTATTCGGCTTTCGGTCTAGTTTAAGCGCCATTGCCATACCATGAGCTTTTGCAAATCCATGTCCATGCGAACCTGTAGTCATAGTGATTCCTGGTATTTTTTGATTTGGAGTCGACTCAAGCATTGCATTTAATTTACTCAAATAATTCAACTCATCCTGATCAAAAAACCCAAGATCAGCAAGAATCGCATAAAGCGCTGGAGCCGCATGTCCTTTTGATAAAACCATATAATCCTGATCCTCCCATCCGGGCTTTTTAGGATCATATTTCATAATCGGCTCACCATGCATATCGCCGTAATAAAGCGTCACAAGAATATCCATAACAGAAAGTGATCCACCAGTGTGTCCAACATTTGCCTTGTGGATAGCCTGAATTGTTTTCAGCCTTAACTCAGTCGCCTTTTTTTGTAAATCTTCTAAATCAAACATGGCACTAATATAGCATTGGAGCGATTTCTTTTAAAGGCTTAAGTACAAATTCGCGCTCTTTTATGCGCGGATGCGGGATTTTTAAGTTTCTTTTATTTATTTTTAGGTTGTTGTATATAAGGATATCGATGTCGATTAGTCGTGGGCGTTCATAGCCTGAGCGTTTTGGTTTTGAGCGATCGCGACCCATTTGACGTTCGATTAATTTGATTATTTGTAGGAGTTTTTTAGGATCGTGCTGCGTTTTGACTTCAATTACCTGATTTGCAAAATCCGGCTGTGGGACTTTGGAAACCGCGATTGTTTTGTGGATATGCGATTGTTTTATTGTCTGGACTCCGCATTCGTTTAAAAGGGAGATTGCCTTTTTTAAGTTGATGGATTTTTGGCCGAGATTTGATCCGAGTCCTAAATAAATTCCCATTAAAACGTGAGATTATTAAGTTGGATGTCTGGATATTTTTCTTTTAAAAGTCCGTTGATTGTTTGGTTGGATTTTTCGTTTTCTTCTAGTTTCAACTTCTCAATTAGATCTTCGATTATTTTTGGATCCGGTGCTTCGATTTCAATAAATGGTGCGATTTGTGGATATTCATCAATCACAATTTCAGCTTCTGGAAGCGAAAAAACAGTACGACGCTTCTCAAAATAACAAGATTGCGAATAACCAAGAGCTTCAAAAAACGAACACGCTTCATCAAATTCAGGAGAAGCCAATTCAAATTCATCATAAATTTTATAATCGTCTTCGGTGCGTTTATTAGTTTTATAAGTCACTTCAGTGTGCGAACCTTCAAATTCACGAACTCTTAAAAGGTCGCCATTATCACGAATGGTGTGATTCTTATCATAATATTTGGTTTTGATGAGACCAGAAAATTCTTTGTGTGCACCAATATCAATTAGCTTCTGGCTAATTTCCTGTGGATCTATGCCAAGAATTTTAATTTCAATTTCCTGCATAAGTTACAAATGAAGTAGCAGTTTCCCAAAGTTTAATTTCATGAAGTTTTGCGTTTGCTTTTGGAAGATCCTTTAATTGATCCCACATCCAAACTACCATAACTTCAACCGACGGATTATCAAAAGTATCATTAAGCGATGAATGATCGAGCTTATCAACAACTTTTTTGTTCACAAAATCTTTCAACTCTATGAAATCCATAATCATATCTTCGTGATCCGGTTTTCCCTCTATAGTAACCTGTAATTTGTACGTATGACCATGTAAATTCTCGCACTTTCCATGGTACTTTGTAAGGAAATGAGCCGCATCGAATGTGAACTCTTTTGTTAATAACATTTGACGAAATTAAGTTTAGCAGGTAGATTCTGGACGAAAAAACTTTAAAAAGCAATAGAATGGCAAATGGAGAACGCTTTGAGAATTTATTCGACTCTTATGAAGAAGGCAACCATGGTAGTGATTTAAGCGAAGAAACTGCTGAAGAACTAGCATTAGCTGAATGGGAAGCAGAACAAGTAGGTGATCCAACAGCGACTAGAATTAGACGAATTATATTTCATGCTGATAATATTTTAAGAACAAAAAGACAATAATTATATTTTTTAAAACTATAAACTATGAAACCACGAAACTTACCTAATTCCCTTAATCCTGAACTTGAAGCTTTAATAGATGAGCAACAAGAAGAAATTGGAAGTGGAGAAATTGAATTAATTAGCTCTGGAATTGATGTAACTCAAATTTTAGATGCACAACAAGTTGGAGGAATGCACTTACCTTCTGGTGTTTGGAAACAAATAGAAGAACAAGCTTAAGAATTCTTAATTGCCCATGCCATATCAACTGCTCTTCGAGTCGCTGCTACGTCATGAGTTCTTATTATTGATGCTCCGTTAAGGATTGCTGCTGTTGCACATGCAAGTCCTCCTTCAAGACGCTCTTCAATTGGCAAATCTAAGACTTCTCCAATGAATGATTTTCGCGATGATCCAACTAATACCGGATGCCCGAATTGTCTGAATTCTTTTAAACGTTTTAAAATTTTGCAACTTTCAGCCGAATCCATGCTTATAAATGCTCCCTGCCCTGGATCTAAAATGATTTGCGAAGCATTGATTCCTGCTTCTTTTGCAAATTTGATTCGTTTTTTTAGGAAATCTTTAACATCATCAACAACGTCTTCATATTTTGGTTTTTTACGGGAAGTTCGCCCACTGTCGTCTTTGCTATACATCAAAACCACTGGCACTTTCTCTTTTTTAATCAATTTAACTAATTTTGGATCCGCTCTTAAAGCCATAACATCGTTAACCATGTTTACACCTTGTTTAAGCGCTGCAGCAGCAACGTTAGCATTGTATGTATCAATTGAAATCCAACATTTTGTTCGCTTTTTGCAGATTATTTTCAATACAGGCAAAACTCTTTTAAGTTCATCTTTAGGATCAACATCTTTCGAACCAGGCCCTGTTGATTCACCTCCAACATCAACAATATCTGCACCTTCTTTTACCATTTCATCAAAGCGAGCAACTGCGTCGTCGACTTCTGTGTATTTTCCTTTTTCATAAAATGAATTTGGAGTTACATTCAAAACTCCCATCACAATTGGCTTATCTAATTTTAACTTTTTTGTGCGACTTTTTAGTTCCATAAGGTAATAATTTAATGATTTGTTTGGTTAACTCACCTATTTTACCATTATTTATAGGTTTGCCGTCAACTTTAATCACAGGAATTACTCCTTTTGTGCTGCTCGTAAGAAAAATTTCATCGTATTTGTGTATGTTTTTTAAAGGGATTGACGCTTCTTTGGTTTTATTATATTTTTTCAAAACGAAATTTCGAGTTGTGCCCTCGAGCATCCCCTCTTTTGGAGTTATAATTGTACCTCCTTTTACTGCAAAAATATTAGAAAAAGAACCTTCTGTTATATTGCCATAACGATCAACTAACAAAGTTTCTTCCCCTGGATTTCGACGTGCCAAAATCGAAGGAAGCATGCTGGTTGATTTAATTCCGGCCGCAGGCCTCTCCACATGAAAAACCGAAACCGAAATACCCTCAGATTGCTTAAATCTAGGCAACTTCGTCGCTTCAATTAAAACCAATGGCTTCTTACATGTCAAAAAATCAAATCCATTATTCCCGCGAGTCACAGTAATTCGCACCCGCGACTCCGCATATCCATTCTTCTTAATAAGGCGCTCGATCAAACGCGAAAACTCTGCATTTGTATAAGGAACTCGAATCCCAACAACCTTCGCAGACGCCCTTAAACGCTTCAAATGCTCACTTAAAAGCCACTGCTTGCCATCAAGAGTCCGAATCGTCTCATAAATAGCATCGCCAAACTTAAAGCCATGATCACTAATCGAAATCACAGCTTTTCGCGCCAAAACGAGTTTTTTATTTAAAATTACATGCATCAGAGACGAGTTTAACGAGTCTCTCGCGAGCGAAATCTTATCGCGAGCGCAAGTATGAGCCCCGCTAAGCGGGGCGAATTCCTTTACTTTTCATCTTCTGCATAAACATGTTCGTACTCAGATTTCTTATAACTATGAATTTCATCATCTTCAAAAAATCGACCAACTTCGATCTCTCCATTCTCAACAGAATCAGAAGCGTGCACAACATTACACGAAACACTCATAGCAAAATCCCCACGAATCGATCCAGCTTCAGCTTCACGAGCCTTAGTAATACCACAAAGTTCACGAACAGCATTTACAACTTCAAGACCCTCCCAACACATTGCGATCACAGGCGAACTCTTCATAAATTTCGCAAGACTAGGAAAGAAAGGTTTGTCAGCCAAATGCGAATAATGCGCTGTCAAAATTTCATCATCAAGACCCATCATTTTCATTCCAACAAGCTTTAGGCCTTTTCTTTCAAATCTGCTAACAACCTGACCAATAAGACCACGTTGAATCGCATCAGGTTTCACTAGAACGAGTGATTTCTCGTTAACTCCATCAAATTGCATAATATAGGTTTGTTACTGGGTAAAGTAGGATGACCCGGTAAAGTAGGGTGACTGGGTAAAGTGGGTTTACCCGGTAACATGACATTACTCGGCCATTCAAAAAATCCACCCCGAATTGTACGGGATGGACCTTTTATAAGCAATAAGAATTTACATCATCACTTCACCCTTTCCTCTTTTCAATTCCATTAAATCATTTCCAAAAGTTACAACAAAATAGACTCCATAAGTAAAACTTACTCCGATCATTGTCCATAACTGCAAACTTTCAGGTAATGAACTCCAAAGCCAAATCCCACCAATAAATAGTATAACTATTTCAACAAGGCGAGTCGCAATCATTTCTATCAATTTATTTTTCATAATTTATTTATGTTAAGAATATTAATAATTTATTAACCTGATATTTTCTCACGTAGTTTTCGTGCAGAATCACCTGTTATTATTTCACGTCTAGCAGGCAATACCCCTCGCATTTTTGCTTTTAATGCAGCAACTTTATCGCCTAGGCCTTCTCTTCTAATAATTTCTTTAGCACCATCATCATCACTAATTTCAGCTAATACTTGAAGTTTAGATTTTCCTCTAGCTTGAGATTCTGCGATGATACCTTGGATTTTCTTTTTTCTAGTCATAGCCTTTACTCTTTTTTCAATCATCATATGTAAAGGATCGCTACCAGCATGATTTTCAAGATAAACTTTATTAATCACCTTCCCACCAGTTTTAAGACCAGTCCAAGCAGCACCAGTAGCATATGTTGTTTGATCTACAGGACCTTTCCCAGTTAAGAACATGATACCAGCCATTCCCATTCCACCAAACTGCATATACCGAGATAGAGTTCTAAATTTACCCCATCTTGCAACCCTTGCTTCAGCTTTCATCTCAACTTCCTGCATAATTCTGAATCTACCTTCGCTTAATCTATTAATTTCCATATTTGCATCTCTAATTTTTGCTTCTGCAAGAGAAGATTTACCCTCGACTGAAGCTAATTTTGTATTTGTATCCATTACTTCTTTATTCCATTCAGAATGATTGGCTTCCATCTTCTTCCCTAATTTTTTTCTTTTTAATATATCCGTATCTACACTTGATTTATGTTTACTCAAATCTACCTTTTTATTCTTCAAGGAATCACTTATATCATCAAATTGTCTTTTAGTAACATCTCCATTTTTAATCCCTGCCTTTTGATAAGATTGCTCTAAAACATCTTTTGCTTTATCAAGCTTTACTTGACTACCTCTTTTAGCTTTGAAGGCTGTTTCTGCTTTATCAAAATCCCGTTTTGCTTTCATAGCATCTTTAATACCATCTCTTTTTTTCTCTAATGCTTTTAATTCATTTTGATAAGTACCTGTTTTCTTGGTAAGGGCTCTTTCATTATCAAGCATGCCTAAAAACGTTTTCTGATTCTTAGTAATATTTAAATTATGAGCCTCCTTCAAAGCTTTCCAATTAGTTTGAGCGAGTTTTTTCTCAGTAATCAGAGTTTTAAGATTTTCAATAGATCTAGCTCGTTGACCCTTAAGAGTTCTAATAGCATTATACCCTTTTTCATATTCTTTTACAGTATCAGCAGAAATACCAAATCTGAGCATTGCCGCCTTTAATTGACTAAATTTTTGAGCACCTAAACTCCATCCCCTTTTTAACATCGCAAAGAAACCATGACCAGGCATTTCAATATCTTTACCAAATGCATTTTTAAAGATTTTTAAATAATCATCACCATGCGTCATACCTTTTTGCAATTCAGCTAATCTATTAAGCTTAGTAACAATTGGATTTCTTGTAATTCCATTGTCGTTCAATTTTTTTTGAAGTCTAGCAACTTCTTTACTTAACGGTTCAGAACGATCAATTTTAAATTTTAATACCGTTTTACCATCTTTTAATGTAATTCTTGAACCACTTATATGATTGATTAAGCTTGCTTGCTCTGCAGCTTTTGCTTTAATCGAAGCTTTTGTTACTGTTTCAAGTCTTGCACCTTTATTTAGTCTTTGTGCAAACCAAGATCCTGCTTTACCTAAAGTACTCATATCTGCAACTCGCGCTGTATCTCTTAGTGCTCCTGCACCTCGTGCAACACCAACTGTACGTCTTGCTCCTCTAATTCCTCCAAGCCAAGCACGTATTCCAAGTCCTGCTCCACCAAATATCAAAGTTGCATCTGCAAAAGCTCCAGCTGCAAAAAATACACCTGATAATAATTGTTCTTTTCCTGATAATTTTCTATCAGACAACGAACGACCTGTCACCATTGCTCTAAAATCCATAGCAGTACCAACAATTGGAATAAAACCACCACCAGCTTCTGCTAAATCCCAAGCTACTTCTTGTGTTTTTGCCTTACCAGTAAATAATGCTTTTGCTTCTAATCCTAATATAATTCCTGGCAAAGCAGCTTGTTTTGTAAATCTCCAAGCACGACTTGTTGGAACAACTCTACTTTTAATTTCTTCAAGTTGATCAGTAACTTGTCGTCTATGTGCTTTTTCACCAGCAACATTCAGTTGATTCTTCATTTTCGCACTATAAGGCGCTGTAACATTAGTTTCAATAACTTCAGCAAGTGCAGCAAATCTAGCTCTAGCAACATCTTTCATTGTTCTAAGTTCAACTAATCTTTCACCATAAGCAGCAATTAAATCTCTACCGGTTTTATTTTTTAAATTTTTAAATTCGTGTTTCCCGTATATGGCCTCTAATGAAGTTCTTAATTGAGGCATATCTTTCAATTTTGTTGTTTCAAAATTCCTCCCACTTGCTTCAAACTCTTTCATTACCCCATCAATCTCACTACCAGCTTTAACAACTGGTTTTGCTTGTTCTGTCATTAATTTTGAAGCGCGTCTAACTAAAACCTCATATTTTTTAATAATCATATCTCTGTTGTACATTTCATCTGGTGAAACATGTATATTCTCTCCTCTAGATTTATAACTTTTAGATTCTTCCATTAATTTGGAATAACTTGATTGTTTATGGATATCACCCTCCAATTTTTCAATATCACCTAATAATGAACCTAACTTCCACCCTTTTGCTTTTCTTCTAAATTTCCAAATAGCTCGACTTTTAATTCTACGCCAATGGTAGCTTCTTAAAGTTGCTCTTAAAGCCCTGTTGTCATGTTTATAAAGTTTGTGGTATCTCTTCACTAAAGCTGGTATACGAGCAAAGGCATAGAATATCAATCTATCCCGATTTTTTTCTGCATATAACAAATCAAAAATAAGCATTAAGTTCGCATCTTCAAATTTAGCATTTGCAAGAATATCTGTTTTTGCCTGAGCATCTAAACCAGCTTTTGAATCTAAATACTTGCCTAATAATTCTTTAAATTTATCTTTTGCAGATTTGTATTTCATCTTACTTTCAAGCTTCGTTCTTATTTTATTTATTGTATCAATAAAGCTTAATCGTTCTTGATCTTTAATAGTTTTCTTTTTTTTGTTATCAATTAAATGTTTATACTTTTGCATTCTGTCATCCATGGCTACCATATCCTTCATTGAATGTGGTGCAAATTTCATAATTGTCCAAAAAGGAACTCCGATATCTTTTGAAGCCTGACTCATTGCATGGATATGACCTGCAAATCTAACAGTACTCATGTAATTAATTAAATCATCAACCGCTTTAATACCAACAAAATCACTTTTTTCTTTATAATCAGTTGCATCTGATAAAGCTAAGCCAAATGCCATATCTACTTTTGATTCATCAAATACCCCGTCTGTACCTTTTACAATCGCTTTTTTTAAGGCTTTATAATCGCCTTGATTAATTGCAAGATTGATATCCTGCATAACACCTGGATTACTTTT